>NZ_JBFBAZ010000072.1:0-39207 GCF_040682475.1 Hamadaea sp. NPDC051192 | reverse complement strand
GTGACTGTATTTCACCGGGGTGCTCTCCCTAATTTTCTTAGTTCGCAGGGCCCCCGCCGGGGGGTTACTGCACCGGCCCCCCTCCACACCTGCGGGCGACGAGGGGCGCGACCTGGCTATGACGCAGGTGGAACGTCAGGGCGTCGTGGTGAACGCGACCGTGGCGGGCTTGAGCACCAGCACGTCGTTCGCGTCGTAGATCTTGCAGCGGAACGTGTAGCCGGAGTTCGGAGTGAGCCCGGTGCGGACCGAGGTGACGGTCTCCGGGCCGTCGGAGACGACGACCCCCGGCGTTTCGACGAAACCGGTCCCGCCCACCGTTTTCCAGGAGGCCACGGCGACGCGGTAGCTCTGGTTGTGCGGATCGACGCGGCACGACAGCGTCGCCGACGTCGACGTGACGCCCGCCGCCGGATTGTTGGTCGCGGTCACGGCGCCGGCGAACAGCGAGTTGTCGATCGCGCTGTGCCACGCCTGCTGGGAGGCGACGTCGTGCAGCCGGTAGTCGAAGTTGAGGTTGTAGTCGTAGTACGCGACGAAGACCGTGTTGTTGTCCCGGGCCCAGTTCGCCAGGTCGGCCAGGAAGGCCGCCCGGTCGTTCGCGTCCAGGTAACCGAGCTCGCTGATCGCGAACGGCTTGCCCCGGGCCAGCGTCGTGGCGAGACTCGGGCGGCGCACCTGGTGCTCAGCCATCGTCTCGTTGTCGGTCAGGCTCGCGTTGTCGTCGTAGAAGTTGTAGATGTCCCAGGACAGCACGTCGACATAGACGTCGCCCGGGTAGTAGTCCAGCCAGTTCCGCCCGCTCGCCGGGTCGAGCGACCAGTCCATCAGCACGAGCGTCGCCTTGACGTTGGCCTTGTAGACCGCGGTCTCGTGGGTGATGGTCCAGATACGCCGCCAGGCGGCGATGTACTCGGCCTTGGTGAACTCGCCGGCCGCGATGTTGTCCTCCGGCTCGTGGAAGAACGTCCACCAGACGGTGCGGTCGCTCGGCGCGGTGCTGAAGAACGTACGCAGTGCCGCGTCATGGGTTCCGGCGGCCACCTCGGCCGGCGGGTACTTGAACGAGACGTTGACCGGCGCGGTGCCGTTGAGCTTCGAGTTCGTCGTCCAGTCGCCGGGCGCGCCGGAGAAGAACGCCCGCAGCATGTCGGCCGGCCCGTAGTTCGCCAGGTAGGCGCCGTTCGTCGTCGACCCGAACAGGGTCGACGGTGCGGCGTACGCCTGGCTGGGCGCCGTGGCCGTGACCGCCGCGGCGGTCAGCAGGGCCGCGAGCGCAGCCCGCAGGAACGTGGTACGCAAAGGTATCCCCAATCGTTTCGCCATGGTTGGTAGCTCAGAAACCGCTGATGAAGGTCCACTTGAACGGATCGACGACGTCCTCGAGCGCCATTCCGGGTCCGGTGAGCCCGTTCCACGCGGACTGCACCAGGAGGCCCTTGGGGCTGAACTGGCCCGACTCGGTCCGCACGTCGGGCAGTTTGCCGGTTCCGTAGTCCGCCCCCGCGGCAAGCAGTTTCCGCAGGACCGCGGCCTTGTCGTTGTACATGTTCGTGCCGTTCTCCCGGTAGTGCTCCCCGAGGTCCAGCACGTCATCGGCAACGCCGACCGTCGCGTCGATACCTTCGGCGAGGTAACACCCGGCACCAGCGGTGAAGGCACAGGTGATCACGCCCGCGACCGTGATGCCGCCGAGCACCCAGTTCTTGTTGCCCTTCCACCACAGGTGGAAGTCGTCACAAGGCCCGAAGAAGTCGCAGTGAGGTTCCTCCGGCGGCTCGTCGTAGGGCAGGCAGTAGTTGGCCTTTTGGGTGACTTTGGGGGGCCGCAGGACGATGGGCTTGACCGGCGGCCCGACCGTGCTGGTCTTGCCGTCACCCAGCTTGTACGCGTAGATGGAGACGTCCACGAAGATCTTCAGCTTGATGTTGAAGCCCTTCTTGGCCCAGTCCCACGCGATCGCCGTGTTGACCCAGGCGGTGTACCCACCCGAGCCGTCCGAGTAGTTGAAGACGCATTCGGAGCCGTTGTTGCGGCAGGCCGCGTAGAGGTCCAGGTTCATGACGATCTTGTAGCCGCCGGTGTACATGGTCATGCTGTACCGGCCCAGCCAGACCCAATCCTTCTTCTGCCACGGGAAGTACGGCTCCATCCCGTCCGGATCGGACATGCCGATCGGATTCTGGAACGCGTAGTTGTACGGATCGAGCTGCGCGCGGTTCATCGAGTCGATGAGCGGGTCGGGACTCATGAACCGGCCGGTCACCGGGTCGTACTCACGCGCGCCCAGATGGGTCAGGCCGGAGTTGTCCTTGGTGCCGCCGACGAAGCCCTTGTCCATGGACGCCGGCCACGTGCCCGACCCGGTACGCGTATTGCCGAACGGATCCTGCCGCCGGATCGCGACCGCCTGGTCAGTGGCCTTGATGGTGACCGCGGTCGTGCCCTGGTGGTCCGCGGACAGCCACACCACTCCCCCGGTGGTGCGCATGGCCACTGTGGTGGCGCCGAACTGGTAGTAGCGGGTGCACTTCTTCGTCGCGCCACTGGTGGTGTAACGCAGCTCCTGGTTGGGCAGGTAGAGCGTCTTACCGGTGGAGTCGCGGCGGATCAGCCGGTTGCCGTCCGCGTCGTAGAGGTACTCCGTCGTGCCGACCTTGGACGCGTGCCCCTCGACGTCCCATTCGATGGACTGGCTGGCCGCCCCGTTGGGCCGGGTCTTCACGTAGCCGCCGGGTTCATAAGTGATGGTGCTGTTCTTGGTCCCGGTGTCGTCCTTCACCGACAGCGTCTTGAGCTGGTTGGGCTCGTCGGGATAGCCGTAGCCGGTGGTCTTCACGCCGGTCGGTGTGACGTTCTCGACCTGCGTCTTGCGGTTGCCCGACGCGTCGAACTCCCACGACGTCCAGTACTTGGCCGGACCGCCCAGGGCGCTCGCGGTCGGATCGGGACCACAGTCGCCGTCGGCCGGTGTCCACGCCAGCGTCAGCCGGCCCAGGTAGTCGTACCGGAAACACTGGTGGTCGCCGTTGACCGCCTCGGACATCCGCACGACGCCACCGGAGGCGTCGTAGGAGTAGTTCAGGTCCATGACGTTCGTCGGCGCGGTCTGGCGGCTGGTCAGCTTGCGGCTGAGCAGCCGGGTGCCGTCGGCGTACTCGTTGGCCAGGGTCACCGTGCTGCCGCCGTTGTGCTGCAGCGTGGTGGTCGCCAGTTCGCCGTATCCGGTGTAGCTGGTCGCCGAGACGTAGGAGGTGCCGCCGTCCAGGCTGGTCTTCAACGCCGACGGGCTGCCCAGGCCGTTGTATTCGCTGCGCAGGGTCTCCGACGTCATCCCGGTCGGGCCGTCGATGTCCGGCAGCTGGGTGGTCTCCAGCGAGCCGTCCGCCAGGTACGTGAAGTTGTAGAGGTAGTCACCGGCTAGCCCGACCTCCGACGTCGGCACCGAGATCTTCATCCCGGTCGGCTGGTAGGTGGCGGTGAAGCCGAGCACGGCGCTGACGTACTTGTTGCGGTTGGCGTCGTACCGGATGGAACTCGTGCGCTGGCCGCGGGTGTTGAGCAGCTCGTCGTACTTCCACTCGGCCAGCAGGTTCGTGGCGACCGTGGCGTCGTTCTTGTACATGCCCGTCTTGCGGCCCAAGAAGTCGTACGTATACACCAGCTTGACGCCACGCGGGCCCGTCGTGGATTCGAGCTCGCCGTACTTGTTGTACTTCATCGTCGCCGTCCCGGTGTTGGGGTCGGTGATCGAGTCCCGCTGGCCACGCAGGTCATAGGTGTACGACCAGACGTTGCCGTCCGGATCGGTGACCTGCTCGAGCTGGTCCTTGGCCGTGTAGTCGTACTTGGTGATCTCGTAACTGCCGGGGACCGCCGGAGTGGCCGTCGTGCCGAAGTAGTGCCACAGCGCGGTGGTGTTGCCGTGCTGGTCGGTGAAGGTGGAGCTGGCGGTGCCACCGGCCGGCGGCGTGACGTCCACCCGGTCGCCGCCGTACGCGGTGACCTGCCGCGAGTACTCGGTCACCACACCGGTCATCGAGTTGCGCACGTAGCGGATGACGGTCAGGCTGCGACCCGCGCCGTCGAACGTGGTCTCGGTTCGGGAGGGCACCTCGCCCTGCTCGTTGGGGACCACCAGCGACGGCCCCGGCGTGCTCGCCACCAGATAGGTGTCGTACGCCTTCCAGGCCCGGCCCGCGGAGTCGTAGAAGGTGTCGCTCACCTGAGTGCCCGCCGCGCCGTCGCCCCGAGGTGCCTGGGTCTGCCGCGGTCGCAGCATGCCGTCGTGCAGTTCGTAGGTGGTCACGTAGCCGCCGTTCGGCAGGAGCTTCGCGGTGGCCACGACCGTCGGCGCGTTGTTGCGCACCAGGTAGGTGTAGATCTCGTTGGCGCTCTGTACGCCCTTGTCCCGTCCCGGCTTCCAGACGGACGTCAGCCGGCCCATGCCGTCGTACTCGAACGACGTGACCCGGAAGTTGGCATCGGTCTTGGCCACCGGTACGCCGAAGGCCGGCTCCATCTCGACCTTCTCCGTCCAGCCCAGCTGGTTCGCCATCTCCTGGCGTACCAGCTGGCCACCGGCGTTGAGGAAGTAGTCGGTGGTCGTGGTGTTGCCCTTGCTGTCGGTGGCGACCTTGGGCCGCCCGCTCGCGTCGTACTGCGTGGTGGAGGCCACCATGTGCACCGGAGCGCCGGACACCCAGTCCTCGAGCTGCTCCTGCTTGGTCGGCAGGCCGCGGGTGGGAGGCGTGTCGATGCTCGTGGCGGAGTCGTAGTAGGTCTTCTCGTCCACGACCACGTCGTCCTTGGTCAGACCGCTCTGCTTCGCCCGGGTGCAGCCGACGACGAACTGCCGCTTGCGCTTCACCAGCGAGGCCAGCCACTCGTCACCGTCGTTGACGTCGGCGTTGCGGGCATAGTCGGTCAGCGTGCATTTCTCGTCGCCGGTCACCGCCTGGTCGCCGTAGTCCTCGAACTCCACCGGCAGGCCGAAGGCGTCGAAGTCGGTACGCGTGGCCGTCGTCCGCGGCACCCGGCCGCCGTCCCGGATCGTCCGCTGATGCTCCTCGGCCGTTCCTGTGAAACGCGCATAGACGCTGACGGAGTTGATCGTCCGCGTCGCCGTCGGCGCCGACTGCCACGCCACCGTCACCTTCGCGGACAGCTCAGGCCCGTTCTCGCCGTTGTAGACGATCGTCTCGCGCGGCAGGCCGGCGTACGCGTCCTCGTCCTTCTGACTTGGGACGTCCACCGCGTCGGCGGTGTCGCCGTCCTTGTTCATGTCGACTGCGGCGAGAGTGACGTCGCGCGGGTCACCCGTGGTCTTGTCGCCGTGCATGCCCTGGTAGTACCGGGTCTCGGTGAGGGTCTGGGCCGCTCCGACACCGACCCGGGTGTAGACGGTGCCGTATCCGCGCCACACCGACCACGTCTTGTACTCCGCCTTGGTCAATCCGTCGTCATCGGTGTAGTGCCAGGCCGGGCCGTTCGCGTACTGGTACTTGGTGACCTTCGTGGCCTTCTCCGGCGACACCGTGTCCACCTCGTGCACCTCGGTGACGACGTACTTGTGGAAGAAGTCCCAGATCGGATTCTGGTAACCGGGCGGCGCCCACTTCACCGGATAGCACCGCAGCGTGTTCTGGTCGAGTGCGCTGAGGCTCGGCATCCGGCTGCCGGGTACGCAGTCCTCCGGCGAGTAGGTCACCTCGATGCGCGCTCCCGTCTCGGAGGTGACATGCGCCAGCCGGAACCAGTTCATCGCCGGCGAATGATCGGGGGTGAGATGCGAATCGACCCGGTTGTTGAGCTGGACGTAGGCGAAGGTCACCTCCGGGACGCTGGTCTCCACGCGGACGTACCCGGTCTGGGAGATCTTGTCCAGGACGAGGCCGCCGCGGGTGCCATCGCCCGGATCGGGGGTGGAGTGGGTGAACCGGTAGGTGGTCACCGGGGCGTAGTCGGTCCCCGTCCCCTTCCACAGTTTGGTGGTCACCGAGCCCAGTCGCCGGGTCGTCCAGAACGTGGGGCTGATGACGTAGCACGGGCTCGTCTTGCACTCCAGGTCCCACGGCACGTCTTTCCAGTTGGTGCCGTTGTGGGTGGTGCAGCTCGTGGTGAAGCAGCGATCCTCGTCGTCGAACTCCACGATCATCGGCGCGGCTCCGGTGGAATCGCTCCGGGTGCCGTACTCGATGCGGTTGAGGAAGCTGCCCCGGTCGTACCCGACGGGCTTGTCGGTCAAGCCCTGCTTGGCGTACTTGTTGGTCTCCTTGGTGTAGAAGTAGCTCATCGTGTTGCCGTGCTGGTCCACGACGTGGTCCAGGTTCCAGCGCCAGGCCCGGGTGTGGAACGAGTCCTCGAAGGACGTCTTGTGGCCCGGCTCGCCGGTGTTGTTGGACGCGACCGGCGCCGTCAGCGTGGAGTTGCTGGCCGCCTTGCCACCGAACCAGTACTGCGTGCCGTCGGTGGTGGTGACCACCCACCATTCGCCGTCGTTGTCGCCGTTGCCGGCGCCCGTGCGGCGCTGGATGTAGGTGCCGTCGTCGGCCCGCAGGTGCCAGCGGTTCGCAACGGTCGGGTCTTTGAGCAGCTCACCGGCGTGCCCGGCCAGTGACAGGGTGGCGTTGTCGGTGCCCCAGCACAGGTCGGCCGTCTTGTCGGTGTTGTTGCCGCCGTTGCCCATGTCGTCGCCGCAGGACTTGTAGCGCCGCTCGATGTAACCCGGCCACATCTCGAAACCCTCGCCCAGCCACGACGGCTGGTTGTTCGACGCGACCATCCGCCCGTCGACGCTGGCCGAGGAGTAGGCCAGGGCCAGCTTCGGAGCGGGGCCACCCGCAGCGGGCGGGGTCCGCAGCGGATAGTTCCAGTTGAACTCGCCCGTGCTGCTGCCCGCGTTCCACGTCGCCGAGGGCTGCAGGCTCGTCGCGCCGTAGTCGCCGGCGCCGCTGGCGGTGTCGCCCTCCGCGGCGAGCATCGTCTCGACGCCGGAGACGGTCACCTGCGCGGTGAGCGTCTTGGTCTCGGCGTTGTTGCTGGTGACCAGCGGGGTGCGCCGGCACTGTGCCTTGCCCGGTGTGGTCAGCGCGCAGGCCGGCACCTGCACCAGGCGCAGGCGCAGGGCCCAGTCGGCGCCATAGGCCGCGGCGAAGTCCCGATAGGCGAGGGAGACCTTGACAGGTTCCTTCACTGATACGCCGTCAGCACGCGAGAGACCGAACATGACGCCGTTGACACCGGCGGCGTCGGTCTGAGTCCGGTCGAGCATGCGCAGCTTGACCTTGGCCGGCGCAGTGGCGCCGACGGCGGCCACGGCTACCGGCGTACCCGTGGAGAGACTCACGGTGGTCTGGTTTCCCGGGGTGAAGGACACCGCGAGGTCGGTGACGCCGGTCTTGGGCCAGACCGGGACGGCAGGCGACGCCGCGCGTCGCGTGAGACTTCGCTGGATCGCTGAGGCGGGAGCGGCTGCGGGCGCGACGACCCGGCTGGGCGTGACCCAGTCCTGCTGTGCGGTGGGCGCGACGTAGGTCGCCGCCTGAGCCGGGCCGTCGATCACGACGGAGCCCAGCGTCACGCTCAACACCACGGCGAGGCCGGCGGCGAGATGGGACCGCATGTCGTTACTCCTTTCGGCGGAGGGGCTTAGGCCAGCAGTGCTTTCGGATCGGCGACGACGCCCTGATAGACGCGAACCTCGTCGAGGCCGCCCTTCCAGAAGTTCGTCGCCCCGGCCGCCCACTTCTCCCGGCCGATGACCAGCGGCCCGGTGGCCTGCCAGCCCTTGGTGTACTTCGTGGTGGCGGCGAGCTCGCCGTTGACGTAGAGCCTGAGCTCGCCGTTCACCGCGTCGTACACGCCGATCAGATGGGTCCAGGTGTTCAGCTGCGGCGCGAGCGGGGACTCGGCGCCCGTGGTGACCGCCGCGTCGGTGTCGTCCGAGTGCGCCCAGAACCGCCAGCGGTCCACACCCTTGTGATAGCCCAGGACGAACGGCCCTGTTCTGGTCCCGTCGAAGCACACCGCGCAGGCGTGGGTACTGGTGTCGGTGAGCCTCACCCAGGCGGAGACCGTGAAGGACTTGGTCGTGTCGATGACCGGCCCAGCGGTGGCAGCCGAACCGGTGCCGTTGAAGGTCAGGCCGGGCCCCTGGGCGTACCCGGCGGCCCAGGTCGCATCGCCGGACAGGGTCACCGGATGTGCCGGGCTAGCGCCGTCGGCGCACACCACCGGGCTGCCGGTGCACTGACCGAAGCGCCAGTCCCCCGCCTGGACCGGCAGCACCCCGGCGTACACCCTGACCTCGTCGAGCGCACCCAGCCAGCGGTGGTTGGCCAGGGTGGGCGTACCCCCGGTGAGCTCAGTCCACAGTGCCCCGCCGACGGTCAGCGGGCCGTTCGCGTCCCACAGCGGGGTCGGCTTGATCGCCTGCCCGTCGAGTACGCCGTTGACGTAGAGCTTGACCTCGCGGGTCGTGCCGTCGACGGTGGCCTGCAGGTGGGTCCACTTGCCGAGCATCTCGACGCCGAACGGCGTGGACTTGGCCGACACGCCTCCGCTGTTGCCGCCGTCGGAGTCCGAGCCGGGCAGGTAGATCCGCCATCGCCCGCTGGACGTGGCGCTCTCCCATTTGTAGCCGAGGAAGAACGCGCTGACCTTGTCGCCGCTCTGGCCGACCACCGTGCGGTCGATGGTGGGCAGGGTCGTACCGTCCAGCCGGACCCAGGCCGAGACCGTGTACGACTGCGACGTGTAGACCGCCGGCGAGGACGCGATCGCATCGCCGGTGCCGTCCATCAGCAGCAGGCCGGTGCCGTCGTAGCCCGCCCCGGACGCCGGGATCTGCGCCCCGCCGGACAACATCAGGTTGTTGCCGAGGTTCGACGAGTCGAGGGCGTACGACTGGTAGGTCTCGTTGAAGTGGTACTCGCCGGTCTTGGTCTCCGCGCTCGGCTGGCTCATGTCGCGGATCTCGCCGTCGAAGAGCACCCGCTGCCAGGCCCGCACATCGGCGAGCGATCCGTTGAGCGGGCCCGTGCCGCCGCCACCCAACCGCATCTCCCCGGTGGCGTCAAAGGTGACGACGCCGGTCTCGGAACTCTGGAAGACGCCGTCGACATAGAGCGAGGACTTCTTGGCAGCCGAGTCGTAGACCCCGGTCAGATGCGTCCAGACGCCGATCTGCGGCGCGGCCAGGGACTCGGCGGTCCACCACGTCGGGTCCGACGTCTCGTCCTGCGCGGACGGGATCTCGAACACCCAGCGGTCGACGGTGACGTCGTACTGCAGGTAGAACGCGCTCCAGTAGGAGCCTCGCTGGCTGACGGCCGTCTGGTCGGCCGTGCCGCCCTTCGCGTTCAGCTTCACCCAGGCCGACACCGAGAAGCTGCGCGTGGTGTCCAGGAACCGGTCGAGCCGCGCGTACTGGCCGGCGGTTCCGTCCAGGCCGAGCGCGGTCTGGCCCGGCACCCGCGCCGGTACGCCCAGCGTACCGCCCATCAGCGTGGCGTCCCGCTGGTTGCCGCTGGAGTCCGCCAGCGGCGGGAACTCGCCGAAGTCGTCCACCTGCTCGGTCAGCCGCCAGCGTGCCTGCAGCGGGTCGGCGCCGTCGACGGTGAAGTCGTAGTCGGCCCGGATCCCGCTGGTGTTGCCGGACGAGTCACGGGCCTGCACGTACAGGGTCTGCGGGCCGCCCGCGACCGGGGTCCAGTCGAACGTCGCCGACGCCCCCGCGGTGACCGGGATGAAGGTGGCCGGAGCCGGGCTGAAGCCCCAGTAGTAGCCGCTGACGTCGGTGTCGGCCGCATTGCCGACGCTGATGGTGAACCGGCCCGTGGTGCCGATGCCGCCGCACGGGTGGCAGTTGTCCGGGTACTGCGCGGAGGTCACGACCGGCACGGACGGCGGCGTGACGTCCACCTGGAATTCGCACCAGGGAGAGTCGGTGGAGTCGTCGGTGCCGCTGGTCGTCCCGTACGTCCAGGGGTCGGAGATCTTGACGCGCCATCGGTAGGTGCCGGTGGTGACGCTGACGTTCACGGTGGTGGTGCCGCCGTTGGCACGCGCGGTGGCGTCGGTCTTCGACGTCGACGGGCCCCACTGCGCGGGCAGTCCGGCGCCCGCCTCGCCCGCGAGCAGCCACCGCTGCAGCTCGAACACGCCCTTGAGGTCGGTCTCGGTGTCGGCGTCCACCGCGATCGCGCTGAGGTCGGGCGTGCTGTCGCTGGACAGCGGCGAGGTGGTCAGCGGCGTGGTCCCGGTGCTCGCCACGCAGCTGGTGCTGAAGCTGGTCGACTGGGCGCCCACGGTGGGGACGCTGTTGTAGTCGATCGCCAGCGCGGCGGTGCTGTGGTTGAACCGCTTCCAGTAGGTGACGTCGCTTTCGTTGGCCGGACGCAGGCCGACGGTCAGCGTCGAGGAGCCGAGCGACAGCGCCCGGTTGACCAGATGGGTGGCGCTGAACTCGATGGTCCCGGGGCCGGCGCAGCCGTTCGTCGCGCCCAGTTTCTTGTTGCCGACCGTCTCGGCCGTGTAGCCGGAGTCCCAGGTCGGCTGCGCGTTCCAGGTGGTGCTGGAGCTGATGGCTCCGGTCAGCCACAGCTTGGTGTTGTTGCCGGAGAAGCAGGTCCAGGCCCAGCGCTGCTCGATGGAGAACTTCGCGCCGAAGATGTGCTTGCCGACGGCCTTGCTGAGGTCCATCCGGATCAGCGAGCGGATGAGGTACTGGACACTGTCGCAGCCGCCGCTGCTGTTCGGTTCGTCGCAGGTGCGGCCCGCGCCCATGTCGCCCTTGGTGTCGGAGTTGTTCAGGGCGTTGGTCCGCTGCCAGAAGCTGCTGGTGACCGTGTCGGAGCGCGACCACACCATGGTGAAGGCGTTGCCGCTGATGCCACCGGTCCACGACGGGTCGATGTAGACGGGGAACACCGTGTCCGGGCCGGTCAGCAGGTCCAGGTCGGGCTCCAGGTCGAGCTTGCCCACGCCCGGCGTGGCCCGCACCAGCGCGGTCCGCGCCTTGACGTCGCCGGCCTGCTCGGCCGAGACACCGGCCCGCTGCACGCCGCGACTGTCCCACATGGTCGCCGCCGCCGAGGCGAACACCGGCCCGCCGGCCTTGTCGTTCGCCGAGAGCGCCCCGTGGCCGCCCCCGGCGAACGTCAAGCCCGCGCCGGTCAACCCCAAACGGATCTTCCGCAGCGCAGGATTCGCCGCCGCCTCGCGGTTCTTCACCACCAGCAGGTGGGTGAACCCGTCGACCTCCGCTTCGATCTGCAGGTCGACGCCCGGGTAGACCTCGGGGTAGGTCGCGGTGGCGCCCGCCAGCACCGGCTCCGGCAACGTCCCTGGCCAGGACAACGACATCGCGTGTCCCGGCTTGCGCAGCGTCGCGAGCGCCGCCTTCCCACCGCCGGAGAAGGTCATCGGGAACACCGGCGCGATCGGCGAAATCGAGCCGTCCGCGGTGCGGCGCAGCGTCGCGTCCGCCTCGACCCAGGAGCCTGCGCTTGTACGCGCCCAGCGCGGCCGCAGGCTCTGTTCGGCGGTCATGTAGCCCGCCGGGTTGGCGAAGACCTGCGTCGTCTCCGTACGCGAGCCCTGCGCCTCCACCCGGTAGCCGCAGCGCCGAGCCATCGCCAGCGCCGCCTGCTCCGTGTCCGTCGCCTGCACACAGGGTGGCGGTACGACCGCCGGCGCGGCCTGCGACGCGACGGTCGGCAGCGGGCCCACGACCGACAGGAGAAGAGTCGCGGCGACGAGAACCGGAAGTCGCGGTGACCAAGCCATGCAGGGCTCCTCGAGGATCGTCTTCGGTGGTGGTGTACGCACGCCGACTGGCGGCGTCTCGCGGCCACGCCACGAAACGCCGTCGGACATGGCGGCGTCAGCGCCGAACGGCGGCGCGACCGATGGGCTGTGGGGCCTACGCGCAGCTGGGAGTTTGCTTAGCGCGATAAGTTTCGAATCTTCGAGGTGTGCGGGCAAGGTTGTTGCGGCACAGATCAAAAGTGCAGGTCACGCCCACTGTTCAAGGGCCGCTGTGGGCTAGGCGACACCCGGTGCGCCGCAAGAGATGTAAGGATTCTGATGTGCTCAGAATTCACTTCACCGCGGCCGACCTGAGTCGTGTCCGCCTGGCCGCGTCGCCAGATCCGATGTGGGAGACGGCGCTGAGCATGCACGTGGTGCAGAGCCGCAATTTCGATCCATTGCTGTCCGGGTGGCGGCGCAACCTGCTGCGTCTGCTGCACCCGGCGGGAAGGTTGCAGAAGCAGACCGCCATGGCCTTCGCGCTGAATCCGCCGCTGGGCTACTTCCCGGATTTCCTGACCCCGCACGAGGCGTCCGAGAGCATCGAGGCAGGCCTCGCCAGTCTGCTCGCGACCCCGAAAGCGCGGCTGCGCAGAGAAATCGAGTTCCTGGGCAAACCCCAGGGCGAGCTGGGTTCCGGGCTCGACGACCTGCGACGAGGAAGCCGCGGTGCGCTGATGACGCTCAGCGACGGCCTACGGAGCTACTTCGAGGCGGCACTGGCGCCGGTCTGGTTGCGGATAGCCGCGACCGTCGACGCGGATCGAGCCGTACGCGCACATCAGTTCCTGCTCGGCGGCATCGGCCGCCTCCTGGACAACCTCGCCCCGACCGTCCGCTTCCACGACCAGGTGCTCGAGGTTCACCACGTCCGCCGGGATTCCGACCTGTATCTCAACGGCCGTGGCCTCGTCCTGATCCCGTCCTTCTTCAAGGAAGACGGAAACGTCATGCTCCTCGCCGACCCGTCCTTGCCGCCGGTCGTCGTCTACCCCGTAGACCGGCACATCCGGGTCACCCTGGAAGCGCGGCACCAAGCGACGACCGCCCTGATCGGCGCGACCCGCGCGGCGATCCTCGAGATGGCGACCGCCGGTGTGACGGCGACGTACGCCGCCCAGCAGCTGCGGATGACGGTCTCCGCGGCCAGCCGCCATCTTGCCGTACTGGCCAACGCAGGCCTCGTCTACCGCGTCCGCGAAGGCAACCGCCTTCACCATCTCCTGTCGCCACTGGGCCTCAGCCTGCTGTCGCCGACGACGACGCCGCTCGCGTACACGCAGGCTCCTGGCGGGGGTTCGCTCATCCCGGGCGAGCATTCGACGGATCTGTCGTTGGGCGGCCGTTCCCTGCACACCTACGGCAGCTGACGGCCGGGTTTCCGCGCTCGCCCCGGCGCCAGGACGTCAGACGGCCTTACGCAGGCGCGGAGCCAGGGTCGCCGACGCGACGAACGCGACGACGCCGGCCACCCCCAGCAGCGGCAGCCAGACCTGGATCGACGCGACGGTCAGATGCAGCTTGTACGCCGCCAGCATGACCAGCGCCAGTGGCAGCGTGGTGGCCAGGACGCTGACACGGGCGTACCCGAACCGGATCAGAATCGGGAACTGGATCGCGATGTTGACGGCGAACAGCGCCCAGGACAGGACCAGCATGGTGACAAGCGACCGGCCGCCGAACGCCACACCCTCGATCCGCGCGAAGACGTAGGCCAACAAGGTGCCTACCACGACCGTGGCGGCATAGCTCGCCATGGCCCAGACGTAGTAGGCGCGCAGCACGGCATGCCGGGGCGCGGGCAGTACCGCGTACAGGGTGTCCAGATCCGCCTTCTCGGCGATCTGGAACGGCTGCACGGCAAGGTAGGGGGCCAGGAGCACCGCCAACGCCGGGGCGACCACGGTGGGGCTCCGGGCGTCGATCAGCGCGGCCACGCCGAACACGAGGAAGAACTGGCTCTGAAACGGCGCCACAGTACGCATGTGCAGCGCCGCCATGCGGGCGACGGCCTTCATACGACCCCTTCCTGAGAGCCGGTACGCACCACCGCCGCGCTCGGCGACAGTCCGATATGGATTGCGATGTCCTCCAGGGACGGCGCCTCCACGAGCACATCGCTGTCGAGCAGCACCGCCTCCTCCGCGCGTACCAGTGCTTGAATCCCGGTCGCGGACCGCCGGGGACCGATCAGCTCGACGCCGACGGGATCGATCAGATCGTCCGGCCCGCCGCGCACGATGCGATAAGCGGCCAAGACCTCGTCCTTGGGGCCGGTACGCACGATCCGCCCGCCATGGATGAGCGTGACGAAGTCTCCGATGCGATCCAGGTCGGAGGTGATGTGGGTGGAGAAGAGGACGCTGTGCCCTTCGTCGAGCAGGAAGTCGCCGATGATCCCGGCAAGTTCGTCGCGAGCGACCGGGTCCAGGCCACTGGTCGGCTCGTCGAACACGAGCAGCCGTGCCTGGTGCGACAGCGCGATGGCGATCATGAGCTTCATCGCCATCCCCCGAGACAGATCTTTGACCTTCGCTCGCAGATCCAGGCCGAACTCAGCCAGCAACTGCCGATACCGGACGCCGTCCCAGCGGGTGTAGAAGGGTCGCAGCGCCCGCTCGGCATCAGTCAGCCGCCACTCGCCCACGAGATACGTGTGGTCGAGCACGACTCCGACCTCTTGGCGCAGCGCCACCGGGCCGGGCACCCGGTGACCGAGCAGCTCGATCTCGCCGGCGTCGACCCCGCGCATGCCTAGCAAGCATCGAATCGTGGTCGTCTTGCCCGCTCCGTTCGCGCCGATCAGGCCCATCACATAACCGGTCGGCAGTTCGAAGCTCACGTCCCGCAGCGCGAAGCCGTTGCCCACCGCGCAGTCCACGCCGCGCAGCGCGAACGCCAGATCGCCGGGAGCGCCTCCCGAGAAGAAGTCAGACATGCTCGAACTCGGTTCGCATCAGCCCATCCATGACATCGATGAGTTCCTGGCGGCCGAGGCCGGCCCGCCGGGCCGCGTCCAGGGCCGTCAGCAGGCCCTCCTCCACCTGCCGTAGCAGCTGTTCTCGCAGCAGTGCCGAGTCCAGCGCGAGCACGAACGCGCCCTTGCCCGGCACGGTCGAGATGAATCCCTCTGAGGCCAGCTCCGCGTACGCGCGAGTCGTGGTGATGATGCTGATCCTCAGATCTCGGGCGAGCGCGCGAACGGAGGGCAGCGCGTCGCCCTCGGCGAGTTCACCGCTCAGGATGGCAGTCCCGATCTGGTCCTTGACCTGCTGGTAGAGCGGCACTCCGGAGCTGTTGGACAGCACCACACGCACGGAAGCCTCCGAGAACCTACAGCCGACTGTACTTGGTCACTATATACAGTCGGAACAGTAGGGACGCAAGCAGCATTACCGGCCGGTCCGCCGAAGCGGCCCGGCGCTGACGCGGCGGCGGTTACCTGTTCCGCTTCCGGGCGGCGAACGACTCCCGCCGCACCACGAGCTTCTTGCCCTTGACGGTGCTGTTGCGCAGCGCGCTGATCACGTCGTCGGCCGCCCCGGCGGGCACCTCGACCAGCGAGAAGCGATCCGAGATCTCGATCGCCCCGATGTCGCGCCCGCTGAGTCCCGCCTCGTTGGCGATCGCACCGACGATGTCCTGCGGACGGATGTTCGCCCGCCGGCCGAGGCCGAAGAACAGCTTGACGGTGCCCGCGGTCGAACGGTTGGCGCTCTTGCCGCCACGTCGTTCGGGTTCCTCGTGCCGCGCCTTGCGGCTGACCGCGTCGGACTGGTCGGGGATCTCCTGCTCGTCGATCTCGTTCCCGCTGGACTCATGCGCGAGCTGCACCGCCGCGAGAGCGATGTCGACGATGTCGAACTCGTCGCCGAGCGACTCGACCACGACGCGGAACCGCTCCAGGCGGTCACCGGCGATCAGGTTCTCCTGCACGGCGGCGCGGGTCATCTCGAGCCGCCGCGTACGCAGGTCGGCGACCGTGGGCAGCTTCTCGATCGTGAAACGCTGCTTGGTGGCCTGCTCGATCGTCTTGAGCATGCGGTGCTCGCGCGGCTCGGCCAGGGTGATCGCCACGCCTTCGCGGCCCGCGCGACCGACGCGTCCGATGCGGTGCACGTACGCCTCGGTGGCCGACGGCACGTTGTAGTTGACCACGTGCGTCAGCAGGTCGATGTCGAGGCCGCGCGCGGCGACGTCGGTGGCGATGAGCAGATCGGCGGTGCCGGCCCGCAGCCGAGCCATCACCCGGTCGCGCTGGTCTTGGCTCATCCCGCCGTGCAGCGGCTCAGCGCGGTAACCGCGACCGTTGAGCGTCTCGGTGAGCTCGTCGACCTCCTCGCGGGTGCGGCAGAAGACGATCGCCGCCGCCGGCGATTCGGTGTCGAGAATCCGGCCCAACGCGGCCGGCTTATGCGCCCGCGACACCATGTACGCGCTCTGGCGGACCTTCGGCGCCTCGCCACGGGCCGGCTCCTGCCGACCCATCTCGATGCGTACCGGGTCGCGCAGGTAGCGCTTGGCCAGGGCGGCGATCCGCGGCGGCATGGTGGCCGAGAAGAGCACCGTCTGCCGCTGCTCGCTGGTCTCGTCGAGGATCGCCTCGATGTCCTCGACGAAACCCATGTCCAGCATCTCGTCGGCCTCGTCCAGCACGACCGTCGTGACCTCGCCGAGGTCCAGCGTGCCGCGGTTGATGTGGTCGATGGCCCGGCCCGGGGTGGCGATGATGACATCCACGCCGCGCCGCAGCGCCTGGAGCTGCCGCCCGATCGGCTGCCCACCATAGATCGGCAGCACCCGAACACCCAGGTCGCGGCCGTAGCGGTGGAACGCCTGGGAAACCTGAATGGCCAGTTCCCGGGTAGGCACCAGCACCAGCGCCGCCGGGTTGACGCCCCGATCACCGTCGGCGAGCCGCTGCAGAATCGGCAGCGCGAAGGCCGCGGTCTTGCCCGTGCCGGTGGCCGCCTGGCCGAGCACGTCGCTGCCCGCCGCGATCGGCGGGATCGACTCACGCTGAATCGGCGTCGGTTCCTCGTAACCAAGATCTGCCAGCGCCTTGAGCAGTTCCGACCGCAGCGCCAGATCGGTGAAGGACACCGCCTCCTCCGACGGGCTCATCGCCATCAACTCCTGCCCCTGTAGACACAACGCAACAGGGATTCTCCCAGGTCATCATCGCAGCCATGCCGCCAGGCCACTACCGAATCGCCAAGTACCGGCGGTTGCACTCACGACAATCAATGTGCTCCGCGACCGGCCAGGGCCGGATCACGAGGGGTGACCCGGCCCTGTCCGCTGCGGCTTACTCGTTGTGCAGCACCTCCGCGATCCTCAGCCGGGCCGCGCGGCGGGCCGGGATCAGCGCGCCGACGAGCGCGATCAGCACCCCGGCCACGACCAGCAAGGCCAGCGTCGGCGCATGCCACACGTTCAGGACCGCCCTCGGGATCGCGACCCGCGCCGCGTCGGCGGTGATCGGCAGGATCAAACGGTGCGCGATGATCCCCAGCGGGAGGCCGAGCAGGCCGCCGACCGCCCCGAGCAGCCCCATCGAGGTCAAGACCATCGCCACCACCTGGCGCGGGGTCATCCCGATCGACTTCAGCATGCCGAGGCTGCGGCGACGCTCGTGGACATTGAGCACCACCGTGTTGAAGACGCCCAGCGCCGCGACCGTCGACAGCAGCAGCGCCAGCACCGCCGAGAAACTGATGACCACCACCTCGAGGCCGTTCTGCTCGGAGGTGTCCCACGCGTCGATTCCTGGGTCGGCCGCCCGGACCGCTTCGATGTACGCGGCGACGTCGCCATCGCGAACCAGTTGGACCTGGTAGTACACCTCCCACGGCCGCACGACACGGTCGGGGGCCAGCTCGGTCAGCACCCGCCAGTCGACCAACGCGGCAGGCGGACCGATCGCGCCGTCCATCGTCTCGCCCACGATCGTCAGCTCGGTACGCCGCCCGTCCAGCCCCAGCGTGATCCGATCGCCGACCGTCAGCCCGCGCTCGCGCATGAGCTCGGACGACACCACCGTCTCGTCCAGGCGGGTCGCCCAGCGGCCCTTGGTCAACTCGTCCTGGTAGCCCATCGACGCGTAGTCGCCGCGGACGAAATTCACCCGCAGTGGCTGTGTCTGCCCCAGGGCAGGCACCGGTACCCCCAGAATGGCCGCCACCCGGGCCACGTTCGGCAGACCACGCAGGAGAGCCTCCACCTGCGCGTCGGTCCGGCTGGTGACCTGCGGGGCATCCTGCGGGGACAGCCGGCCCTCGCCGGTGATCCGGATCGAGCCGTCGGAGGGCTGGACGGCGATCTGCCCAGACGACCGGTCCTCGATCGCGGCGACTTGCGTCAGCGTGTCGGCCAGCCCGGTCGCGAACGTCACCGTGGTGACGCCGAGCAGGACGGCCACGACCGTGAAGGCCGTGCGGCCCGGCCGAGCGAACGGCAGCCCGAGCCCGAGGCTGACCGCCCGAGGCAACCGGGTACCGGCGAGGCGGCGCTGCACTCGCAGGCCACGACCGGTCCGGGGCGCGCTGCCGGCGCTGATCGCCTCCGCGGCCGACAACCGGTGCGCCCGCAGCGCCGGCACCAACGCCGTCACCGCGACCAGGGCCGGCACGCCGAGCAGCGCAACCGCCCACACCCAGCCGGCAGCACCGATGCCGCCGCCGAGGCCGAGCCCCTCGAACCCATCGCTGAGCAGTGGTTGCGCCGCGAACGCTCCAGCGACCGTGCCGACGACGCCGCCGACAACTGCCGGGACCGACACCATGACGAGGTACACAGCGACGACTTGTCGCGGCGTGAACCCGATCGCCTTGAGCACCCCGATGTGCCGGAACCCGGAAACGACGGCACCGCTGACCACGTTGCCCACGATGACCACGGCGACGACGAGCCCGAGCACGCCGAACGTGGCCAGCAGCGGCACGTAGACGGCGATGTCGGAGGCCACCTTGTCCTTGACGACCTGGTAGGGCTGGGCGGCGATCAACGCGTCCGCCGCCAGTCCGCTCGTGACGGCGGCGACGGCCGCTTCGACCTCGGCCTTCGTCGACACGTCCCCGGTGAACCGGTAGAGCATCTGCACGCCGGTCGGCTTCAGCGCCGTCATCTGCTCCGGTGTGACCCACGCGTCCGCGGTCTGGCTGAGGCTGTAGGCGTGGCCGACGACCTTGAACTTCACGCCGCCGAGCGTGATCTCGTCGGGCAGATGCTGCGGGTCGTCGCCGCTCATCGGGGGCAGGTTGAGCGCCACCTCACCAGGGCCGGTGGGCCAGCGCCCCTGCCAGAGGTCCAGCCGGTCGACCGGCCCACCCGGGTCACCGCGGCCCACGACCGTGAACAGCCCGTGCGGACCAGGTCCGTCACCCTCGCGGAAGTCGAGCAGCGCCTGCTGGAACGGCCCCGCGGCTGATGCCACACCAGTACGCCGAGAGGCGAGCTCTCCGTCAGAAACTTTGGCCGGGTCGAACACGGCGACCGCATGCGGACCCTGTTGAGCCGTGAACGTCCGATCGAACGGCGCCGAGGACGCGTCGAGCAACACGAGAGCGATCACGATCGTCAAGGTCGACATCAGGACGACGAGTCCGATGACGAACGTCTGCAGCCTCCGCCGCTGGATAGCGGCCCGGGCCGCCCGCCACACGGCGCTCATACTCGATCCAAGGTGCGCTCGTTGGCGATCCGGCCGTCGGCCAGCTCGATCAACCGGCTCGCACACCGGGTGGCGAGCCGCTCGTCGTGCGTGACGATCAGCAGCGTCTGACCGATCTGATGGAGGTCCAACAGCAGGTCCATCACCTGTTCCCCGGCGCGGCTGTCCAGCGCGCCGGTCGGCTCGTCCGCCAGCAACAGGGCCGGGCGATTCATCAACGCCCGCGCCACGGCCACCCGCTGCCGCTCGCCACCACTCAACGCCGCCGGGTACACATCGCGCCGGTCGGCGATCCCCAACTCGTCGAACAGCTCCAGCGCCCGCGTACGCGCCGGCCCGGCAGCGGTGCCGGCCAGTTGCGCCGCCAGCGCCACATTGTCCAATGCCGACAGATCGTCGAGCAGATTGAAGAACTGGAAGATCATGCCGATCCGGTGCCGGCGGAACAACGCCAGCTTCGTCTCGTTCAGCCGTCCCAGGTCCTCTCCGTGCACCTCCACCGTCCCGGCCGTCGGCCGATCCAGCCCGGCGATCATGTTCAGCAGGGTCGACTTGCCACAGCCGGACGGCCCCATCACCGCGACCGCCTCGCCGGTGTGGATCTCCAGCGACAGACCGTCGAGCGCGATCGTGTCGCCGAACTCCTTGCGTATTCCGTCCACTCGCACCACACAGGTCTCCTTGGTCATGGCAGCACGGTATGGCCGCCCGTACCTGCGCCACATCGTCCCGACGATGCAACCAGCCCGCGCCGTCATCCTGGAGATGTACGCGGCTGGACACCGCGAAGGATGCCGAGCCCGGCCGGGTTCTGCGACAGTGGTGGCGTGCAGACCGCAACGTCATGGCTCGTCGTCGCCCTCGCGGCGGCCGTCGCGGTCGCCGCATGGCTAGGCGCAGCCCTGCGGTACGCACATCGCCGCCACCGCCGCGCGCTGGAGGAACGGGGCTGGCTCCTCGAACGCGAACGCGAGAGCGCAGCCCGCACCGCCGTCGACGACGAACGGGCCCGGATCGCCCGCGAACTCCACGACATCGTCAGCCACAACGTC
The DNA here is from genome assembly GCF_040682475.1 of Hamadaea sp. NPDC051192. NCBI lineage: Bacteria > Bacillati > Actinomycetota > Actinomycetes > Micromonosporales > Micromonosporaceae > Hamadaea > Hamadaea sp. NPDC051192. The sequence continues at coordinate 18,669 of NZ_JBFBAZ010000072.1, read as the reverse complement.
AGCCTCATGATCGTCCAGGCGTCGGCGGCCCGCGAAGTCCTCGCGGCCCACCCGGAAGAGGCCGCACTGGCACTGTCAGCCGTCGAACGGGCGGGCCGGGACACCATGACCGAGCTGCGACACCTCCTCGGCCTGCTGGCCCCGTCGGCCGACGGCGACGACGACAGCGGCGACCACGGCGACCTGGCACCACAACCCAGCCTGCGCCGCCTCAGCCCGCTCATCGACCGCATCGCGTTCGCCGGCCTGCCCGTGGACGTACGCATCTCCGGCGAGCCGAGACCACTGCCGGCCGGGATCGACGTCACCGCGTACCGCATCGTTCAGGAGGCCCTCACGAACGCGTTGAAGCACGGCACCGGCGGGAAGGCGGAGGTGACGATCCGCTACGCCCAGCGTTCCGTACGCATCGAGGTGCTCAACACCGGCCCGAGCGTGCTGACCGGCAACCCGGCCGGCAACCGGGCGACCGGCAGCGGTGACGGCGCCGGCCGCGGCCTGCTCGGTCTCCGGCAGCGCGTCGCCGTCTACGGCGGTGACCTCGACGCACGACGCCGGCTCGGCGGTGGATACCGCGTCCGAGCCCGCATCCCAGTGGACTCCGGATGACAACACCCGAGAATCCGGCGTACGCCGCAGCGCCGACTCCGCCACCGAGAGTCCTCATCGTCGACGACCAGGAGCTGATCCGCACCGGCTTCCGCCTCATCCTGACCGCCCGAGGCATCGACGTAGTCGGCGAAGCCGCCGACGGAGCCGACGCGGTGGCGGCCGAACGACGGCTCAGCCCGGACGTCGTGCTCATGGACATCCGTATGCCGGTCATGGACGGGCTCGAAGCCACCCGGCGCATCCTCGAATACAACCCCCGCTGCCGCGTTCTCATGCTCACCACGTTCGACCTCGACCGATACGTGTACGCCGCCTTGGCCATCGGCGCCAGCGGCTTCCTCCTCAAAGACGTCACCGCCGACCACCTCGCGAAAGCGGTACGGCTGGTCGACACCGGCGACGCGCTCCTCGCCCCCTCGATCACCCGCCGGCTCGTCCAGCGCTTCGCCGCCGGCGACCAGCAGGTCGGCGAACGCAAACCGCCGCCCGCCCACCTCGACCTCTCCGCGCTCACCCCTCGGGAGTTGGAGGTGTTGACACTCCTCGGCCGCGGCCTGTCCAACACCGAACTCGCGCACCAGCTGACCCTCAGCGAAGCGACAGTCAAGACGCATGTCGCACGGATCTTCGCCAAACTGGAGCTACGCGGCCGAGCCCAAGCAGTGGTGCTCGCCTACGAGACCGGCCTAGTCAGCCCCGGCGACCCCTGATGCACAGCGGTCGCTCAGCCCTTCTGGTCACCACCGCTCTCGCCGGTAGAAATGCCATGAGGCGGGCAACGATCGGTCACGGAACAGAAAGCGGCGAGCGACGCGTCGCCTCCGCGCACGGCTGTAGGCCCGAAACAGGAGCATGGGCGCGAGAGCCAGACCGTACATGGCCAGCAACTTCACCCCGTTGGAAGGGGCGGGTTGCCGCAGAACCAGCACCAGCCCGAAGATTCCGCCGACAAGACAGACAACGCCGAAGACCGCCGATACAACGACTCCGACCTTCGACTCGTCTGCCCATTCGTAGGGCTCGTCGTCGGAGTGTGCCATCGTGCGCCCCCATTCAATCGGGCCAGCTGGGCGGAGGCTCGCCGGCTACGGATTGACGGCGCCATGCCATCGAGTGTGCTCCATCGGTACACACTCGGGCTACTTGACGACGTGGAACCGAGGGTGACGCATCCCAGCGCCTTGGGGCACGCCTCCGACCAGAAGTCGGACGGCCATGCGGACGATCGGTCCGTAAGCTCGAGTATCCCCGGCTGGGGCTGAGTTCTGCGACGACCATAGCGGGGGCTGGATGCTGACGCAGGTGACCGGGTGGCCCCATTGGAAGCCGCTCACCTGGGAACGCGCATGATCCATCCTCGGACGATCCTCGACGATCTGCCACGTCTCGTTGGCGTGCGCATGCTGTGGTTCGACGACTGGTACGACGGACCCGTTGAGGGCCTCGCCGAATACGAAGGACGCGAGTACTGGTTCGCCGACGTCGACGACTTCGAGTACACCTGGCCGCAACGCCGCTACGTACTGCATCCGATCAGCCCGGAGCAGGCCGCCGCCGAGTGGGCGCTGCACCGAGAATGTCAGGCTCGTACCGGCCCGGCCGGCTGCTGCCACCAACCCGCTTGCCCCGGGCCTGACGGCCCCGCTGACCTGGAGGGCTGGTGGCGAGACCACCCCGAGCCGTCCAGCTCAAGCCACGTGGCCGTCCCGCCGGTCGGCTGGTTCACCGCGTCCCAGTGACACTTCTGGAAGCGCAGGATGTGCGTTTGCGCCGGAAAGCGGGCCACGAACTGGTCCGGATGTCAAGCGGGGGTGGTCGATCGGCCGAAAGGGGCGGTGATCGCGAAGCTCTCGTCTATCGCGGAGACCAAAGCCTCTCCGCGAAGCCCCAACCCGATCTGCTGTGTCCAGACGCGCAACGCGTTCAGAAAACTGACTAGATCGCGCTGGACCCCTGCCAGCAACGACGGCATCACGGAACGCGGAACGTCGATATAGACCGTCGCCCAACGGCCCTGATGGCGTTCGGGACCGCCGTGTTGCCATACCCGTAGACGTCCGTCGAGAAATTCCACTTCCGGGCCCGGGTCATGGCCGAGCCAAGGCGAGATGCCCTCCAGCACTTGAGCCCAGTCGCGCCAATCCTCCAGGCCGGCGCAGCAACCCGGGATCACCGTCGTCGCGGTGTCCGTGTCATGGACTTGCAGGCCGCCGGCGACGATAAGCGGCCGCTCGGCCAACAGCACGTCCACGAACTCGGCCGGCCCGGCCGCGGACCGGGCACCACTATTGCCGGACAGCATGGCAATGAATAGACCGAGTTCCTCGTCAGTGCAATCGCCGCTCAAAGCCAGCCATGTGTGGGGCGGCCGCGAGGCGACCGGCCACGGCACTGGTCCCTCCTGAAGTGCCGCGACTTGGACGACCGCCTGCAGCGTGATCACTGCACTATTCAACCTGACGAGCGGAGAGAGCTAGGCACCGCTTGAATCCGTCGACCATCCATCGGCGGCCGATTTCCGGTTCTCCGAAGCTATTCAAGGACATCCACGTCAGACAGGTAGCCTGTCTCCAAATGACTAATATCGCCACCGGAGTCGAGCGCGGCGTCGAGAATCATCGCCAGCGAGGTGCCGTAGACGGGAATGTCAGCGGGGTCATCGAGCAGCCGGCTCTCGAGAACGTACAGCTTGCCTGGGGTCTCGGGAAGGATTTTCTCGACCCGGCATACAACCCAATGAACGACCTCTGATCGGTGATCGGCGACTGCGCAGAGACTGCGCCCGTCGGACAGATCGATGACAGGATGGATCGATCGCAGAGGCCATGCCCGGTAAACGCTCGGCAGGCCCGGCTGTTGGGGTATCCGCCATGCTCCGCCGAACATGGTCGCCGAGCTGATGCGCTGGTAGATCGCCGCAACCTCGGCCGGCCGTTCGAACCGACGATTCGGTTTCGCCGGCGGCGTCGTCTCCTGTTCGTCGATGATGCGGTCGATCGCCTCGTTGATCTCCGCCTGGGCTCGGGCCAGATACCACCCGGCGATTGGCCGCAGAGCGCCATCGGAATCCTGCGCCACAGCGGCGACGCCACCGTGGAGCGCGATCATGTGGTCGTCGCCGCGCAACCCGTCGTTGATCTTGACTGTCGCGCGTGACAGCAACGCGGGCACAGCGCTGCTCCGGATCCCCGGTCCGTCATACCCGCGGCCGTTCACAGTCACATCGCGAGGCTCGTCGATCGGCAACGTCAAGAGCGGATTCGGCCACTCCTGCGCACCATCATCCGACAGATATGGATAGAACCGGGCCGCCCATCCAGTGATGAGCTCGCCGCCGTACGCGTCGCGGGGGTTATAGATGCGCTGCCAGAACTCCAGATCGACGTCTCCGGCAGCGGCCCGCACAAACTGGTCGAGGATCGGCGCCAGCGATCGACACCAATCGTCCAGCCCGAACCTTGCCAGCACGTCGACCCGGCCACGGATCCGGCGCCAATCCTCCACCGTCCCGGTCAGCGTGATCGAGGGAATGCCGCAGACGGCGAGCATCCAGTACGAGAAGTACGGCGAGTACGCGTCAAGCAGCACTACCCGAGCGGCGATCCGGTCGACGTCTGTGCTGGTGGAGAAATCGCACTCGAACAGGTCCGCTTCCTTGACCTCCATCGTGAGCAGGCCATGGAATCGGTCGACGATCCGGCCCCATGACAGCGCGTCGTTCGGTATCGGCCCGTCGATCACAATCGTCAGACGGCGGCGACCGTGATGGCTCACCAACATCGGCCCCAGCTCGTCGGCGTGAAGACGGACATGCTGCGCGAACCCCTGCGTGATGGTCAGCCATACCGCGTCTGGTGTGATCACCAGCGGCCGATGGTCGGCGAACGCCTGGCCAACGGCGCGTAGGAACGGGTGCACACCGTTGGACGGCAACACCGACAGGTCGGGGTCACCGCCGACCGCCAGAGCATCGGGGAAGGCATCCCGCAGCGGCTGGGTCGGCAACGGCTGCGCGGCGGGCGTGACGTCGTCGACGGCGAAGGTGACCATCGGGCCACCGTAGCAACGTGATGCGTACGCGGTGGGTGCTCTCGTGTGGTCCGTCGCAGCTGCCGCCGAGCCTGATTGCGGTGGTTAAGATCGCCGACGTGGCCGTACCAGACCGGATCCCGATCAAGCATGAACCCGGGTATCGCACCGAGTACGTCGGCCACCATGCTCAGGGCTTGTTCCTCGGCGGTGTCATCGGTTCTTACCTTGCGGCTTGGCACACGGACCTGAGCCGCGACGACCTACGCTGGTACGCCTACCTGCATCATTTCGACGAGATCGGCAAGTACCTGTGCTCCGACATCGAGCTCGCCGGCATCAACGTGGAAGGCCAGGCGCAGGTGGTCGCCCGAGCCCAGGCGCTGCTGGACGAGTGGCTCAGTCAACTCGACGACCTCGGCTATGGCGATGTCGCGGTCAGCTTGTTCGAGACGCGCTACGACGGGATCTTGTTCGGGCTGGTCGACGAGTCAAACGACGACCCGGACGAAGGTCATGGCGGCGACTGGGTCGAACTCTATCCGGACCGGCTCGGTTTCCACGCGCCCTGGAACGGCGAATACGACACCTGATCCGCCACTCGACGTGCGCGGACAGCTCAGTCGAAGTATGCGACCAGGCGAACACCATCGCCGCCGAAGCGGCCGGCCAGCGCTCGCATCACCGCGAAGACGTGCTCCCACCCGGTTCCGGGACCCAGGACCGCTGCCCGGGTCAGCGGCTGGTATGCCAGGAGCGCGGCTTCAGCCTGGATGACGCCGTAGCTTGCGCCTGGTGTCGAGCCCCACGGCAACCGCCCGAACCGATCGAGGATCTCGGCTGGCCAGCTGCCGCGCGGACGCCAGGTCCTCTGCAGGCAGGCCTCGGTGAGGGTCAACTGGCCGTGTACGCCTTCAGGGGAGACCGTCATGTCGAGATCAGCCAGTTCGGACCAGGTGATCCAAGACGCACCATGGTCTTCGTGGAGGAACGTCGCAAAGTCTTCGCGCACCGTTGCTGACGCGTCCACCGGAATTCCTCGGGCAGGCGCGATCGGCTGCCAGCCCGCATAGTTGCGTACGCCGAAGAGACACGCGAATGCGTCGTAGTCGTTCTCGGCTAGCAGCGGATGCAGAGGGCATGCCACCGACCACGGGTCCCAATCGAACCAGTCCTGATCCCACAAGGGGTCGCGAACCTCGATGGACCCGTAGATGTCCGTGCTCACTGCTCCCCCTTGACAGCCACCGGGCATGCCGACACGCCAGCCGCGAACCCGTCTGCGCCAACCGGCCATATGTTCCCAGCGGGTATGGCCTCGCTGCCAGACGTTTTCGCTCGGCGAGCTGAGGATGCTGTTATTGGTCCTCTCGTCAGGAGACGGGCACTGCGCGCGCCCCCGCTTGGTCCTCCGGGGCTTCGAGCGCCAGCTTCAGCGCCGCCGCGACCGGATAGACCGGGCAGTACTTCGGGGCGTCCGACGGTGGCGGGGGCGCGTCCTTCGCTTCGAACGCCTCCCGTGCTCGGCCCAGCTCGGCCAGGAGGTCGGCCACCGACGGTTCCTTCGCCGGTTCGGGTGGTGCGACTGGCTCGGGCTCTGCCTCGGCCGTCGGCTCGGCGATGGAGACGCCGAGTGCCGCGGCCGCGGCGTGGAGACCGTCTTTGGGCATCGAGGCGGCCAGTGCCGCGAGGCGGCCGACGGCTTCGTGGGCGTACGCCGGGTCGACTGGAACGGCCGGCAGCTCGAACCGGGTGCCGGTCTGCCCGCCGAACGGGGCGTCGAGCAGGGCGCGGTCCCGGTTAGCGGCGTCGACGAGGACGTTGCCACCGTCGTAGATGTCCGCGTACAGGTTGGCGGCGAGCACGTTGCCGTCCAGGACGAGGTTCTGATTCGGCACGGTGGCGCGCACGGCGATGCTGTCGGCGAAGGCGAGCACCGTGGACTCGACTCGGACGACGCCCCGGCCGGAGATGTCCAGCAGGCACCCGCTCGTGGACTGCCCGGTCGAGGCCCGGCCGGTCGGATCGGCGGCGAAAAGGACCGTGTTCCCGTGCACGCGCCAAGGGCCGGCGCCTGGTGCGCGGAGGCGGATCGCTGTGCCGCTCGTGTTGACGACGACGTTGTTCTCGAACGTCCCGTACGCCGCGCTGAGCTGCACCGCGCAGTACGCCGCGTTGGCGAAGACGCAGTTGCGTACGGTGATGCCGCCGTTGCCGCCGCGCAGGTCGAGCAGCGCCGCCGATTGCGAGTTGCCGACATCGAGCGCGCCGTCGTCGCCGTACGCGTTGTAGGTCGAGCCGTCGAAGACGAACCCGTCGACGATGAGGCCTTCACCGGAGTCCTCGACGGTCAGCATCGGGTCGCCGAAGACGCCCTTGGCTTTGGTCTCCGGGGTGAGGACGAAGCGCACGGGGTGACGCCAAGGATCGCGTACGCCGAACTCGGCGTCCCAGCCGCCCAGCAGGGTCAGGTTGGGTACCGGGATGCGCCAGGCGCCTGATCGCAGGCGGCCGGTGTAGTCGCCCTCGGCGACGAGGACGCGGTCGCCTTCGGCGGCTTTCTCCAACGCCTGGAACAGGTCGCGGAACGGTGTCTCACGTGCGCCGTCGCCGCCCGACGATCCGGCGCGCACGAACCAGTCGCGGCCGGTGGGACGCTGCGCCGGCGAGGGTTGGATGTCGATCACCGGTGCGATGGCGTCGAGGACGATCGTGACCGTCTGCCTTCCGCCTGGCGTCACATCGGTCCGATAGGTGCCGCGCAGCAGGTAGGTCGATTCGACGTCCAGTCCACGTGGATACCGGATGGCGTCCTCGGTCTGGTGGTGGACCCGTCCGAAGCGTGGAGCGAGCGCCCACCATGGCGTGTTGTCGGTGCCGGGTTCGTAGACGGCGACTCCGACGTGTGTCTCCGCGAGTTCGGGGATGATCTGCGTGTTCTGGTCGAAGCCCACGCCGGCCCGCACCTCGACGGCCGCCCCGTGGAGGCCTGGATCGGCCTGGTAGAGCTGCGCCCACTCGACAGGCTGATAGGTCCGGCCCGCCGCACGTGGGGTGAACTGCTCCGGCGCAGGCAGGTCGGCTGCATGGCTGCCCTGCGGGGCGCCGACGCCGATCGCGAGCACCTCCGCCGGGGTGAGCAACCACATGAGCGGCCGATCGGCATCTGCATCGATAGTGGACGGAAGTTCGCCGAGACCGGCGGCTTTCCGCAGCGTGTTCAGGGCAGCCAGCGGCGGGCGGGCATAAGTCGCCGCGGTGTCCACGGTGTACGCGTCGAGCCAGCCCGCCGGCAGGCCGGTCAGCGCCGGATCGCCCACCGTATTCCCGGCGGCTGAACGAAGGCCGACGTCTTCCAGCTCTTCGGCGTACTCCTCGGTGACCTCGGCCTCGGCCCCCGAGACGCGGCTGCGGACGATGTCGCGCAGCGACGCGAAGAACAGGTTGCGGTCGACCGCGACCTGGCCGACGTCGCTGAGGCATGCGACGGCCGCGTTGCCGCACCCCACGAAGACGTTGTCGGCGACCGTCGCGGCGCCGCTGATCCGTACGCCGATGGCGCGGTCGCCGCCCGACCCGCGTGGCGGGTCGGTGTTGTCGTGGGCGAAGCAGAACGTGTTGTGGTGGACCACGGTCGGCGCGTCGGCGTCGCTGTCGCGGACGGTGAGCAGACTGAGCCCGAGGAAGTTGACGACCAGGTTGTTCTCGAACACCCCGGCGTTGCCGCCGATCTCGACCGCACCCGCGCTGCCGTTGGCGAACACGCAGTTGCGCACCGTGATCCGTTCGCCGCGCAGGCTGACGATCGGCCCGTCCCCATAGGGCGTCCGAAGCAGACCGCCCTTGTCGTCGTACTCGTTGCGCCCGGCCGCGTCGAAGAACAGCCCGTCCAGCACGAGCCCGTCGTGGTCGCCCATGCCCTGCAGCATGTTCGACTCATGCGGGACGCGCAGTCCGGACCGGGCGGCGAGGATCGTGGGCGTACGCCACGGGGTGCGCGTGGCGAAGTCCGGGCTGTAGCCGCCGAGCACGGTCAGGTCGGGGCAGTCGACGAACCACGAGGCTCGTTCAGCGCGACCGGTGTAGGTGCCCGCCGCGAGATGGATGCGGTCGCCAGGAGCCGCTGCCCGCAGGGCAAGCCACAGGTCGTGGAAGGGCCGCTCCCGGCTGCCGTCTCCGGCGACGTCCACGGAGGCCACGAAGAAGTCCGTCATCGGGGCTACCTCTTCACCTCGTCGTCGGCTGCCTTCGTCTTCTCGAAGAGCATGGTCCAGCCGGCCCGGATCGTGACGGTGGCCAGGTCCACCATGGCCTTGGCGGTCTGCTTGTAGTCCCCGTCGGCCAGCTCCGCCGCGTAGTCCGCCTCGTTGTCGAGCAGGTCCTCCAGCGACTCGAAGGTGCTCTTCAACTCGTCGGTGAACTTCTGCAGCGTCGCCGGGTCGTCGGTCAGCTGGGCGAACGCCTTGGTGCTCTCCTCGATGAATGTCGGGTACAGCTCGTCATAGAGCTTGCGGGACTGCTCCTTGGCCGCCTCCGCGCGCGTGTCGAGCCCTCGGTCGAGGACGTTCTCCTTGACCCATTCCCAGTCGGTCGCCTTGTAGTCACCGGTCTGGCCGACGCCCCGCCAACTCGCCGCGGCCTCGGCTCCGCGCGCGAAGAGCTTGTCGATCCACTCCTCGTCGAGCTGCTCCCTGGCACTCGTGAGCAGGTTGATGTTCTTGAGCACGGTCTCCTTCGCGGCGCGCTTCTGCTTGGCGGCTTCGAAGTTCTCCCCGGCGAGCTTCTCGAACGCCTGGATCGCCTCGGTGGCCGCAGCCTTGGTGGCGGGGTCCTTCATGAAGAGGACGAACAACCGCGCGACGCCGGTGGGGAGCTGGACGTACTTGCCGAGCAGAGCCTTGGCCTTGTCGGTGATGCCGGCGAAGTTCTTGACGAGGATCGCCTCGACGATCTGGTCGCTGCTCCGGGCCTGTTTGAGGTCTTCCTCAGCCTGCTTGATGATCGCGAGGTCGGTCTCCAGCACCTTGCTCATCAGGGCGGCGGCGTCGGGGACGTCGAGCCGGGCCACCTGCTCCCAGATCTTGCGCTCGCCGGCGAGGAAGTCGCGTGGACCGACGGCCGCCATCCGCTCGTCGGCCGACATCGCGTTGGCCTGGCTGTCCTCCAGGATGGCGGTCATGTCCTCCTCGAGCCGCTCCAGCAAGGCCTCGGCCTGCTCGCAGTTGGTGGCCCAGCGGTCGCGCAAGCCGTCGTAACCGGGGGTCTCCAGCTTGTCGAGCATCTCCTCGAACAGCTTCTCCCGATCGGTGTCGAAGCGCTCGAGCAGATCCATGACTCGATCGAGGATCGACTCCTCGAAACCTGTGGCGCGCATCCGCTGCTCCACCAGCTCGCGCACGTCATCGACGTCTTCCACCGGTCAACCTCCTGCTTCCCCCGTCCGGTACGCGGGGCGGCCGGGCCAAGAACCGGTACGCGGCGCGACCGGGCAGCAACCCGGATATAACACCGCTTCGATCGTAGGAAGCACGGTCGCCGCTGACGGTCGTAAATCAGCGCGAACGGCGTCACGAACCTGACGTCACCGATGATCGCCGACGAGGTCGTCACGGAGGCGGCGGAACTCGCCTGTCCACCAGTTGGCCCCGGTCCGTTCGGCGAAGGCGAGCCGATCGTCGATGTGCGTGAGCGCGCGATCGGTGGCGCCGGAGCGCATCAACGCGGTCGCGAATGCGGAGTCGAGGGGGAAGCACCACGCTCCCCAGAACGCCTGCCACATCGGTGCGGCCCGTTCCAGCACGCTCAAGGCGGTGTCGAGGTCACCGCCGAACAGGAGGGCGTTGGCGCGGTAGCCGTCTGCGTACGCGTTGGCCTCGCTGGGAAGCTTGCCCGCAGCGACCAGGTCTTGGATCGCCTGGGTGTGTCGCAGGAGCGTGTCAGCGTCACCTTCGAGGAGAGCGATGGTGAGCGCGCTGTTCGAGGCTTCGAGGAGGGTGTAGGGGTGGCCGAGCCGGGCGGCGAGGGCCACCGCCGATTCGCAGCGTTGGTGGGCCTGGTCTGGTTCGCCCTGGAGCCACAAGGCCATCGCGCTGAGATTGAGCGCGCACACGCCTGGGTCGTGTCCGCCGTAGGAGTAGGTCAGCCGATGGTGCCGGTCCGGGTCGTATCGCTCGATCGCGAACTCGGTATGCCGTCGGACCCCGTCGAGGTCACCGGCGAGCGACTGCGTCGCCCATTGCAGGTGATGGGCTTCCAGCTGTGTCGCCTCGTCCAGTTCGCCGGCAAGGTCGAACAGTTCGTCGCCCAGCGGTTGCGCCGTGTTGATGTCGCCGCGCATCAGATGGACGAACCAGAGTCCCCACCCGGCTTCGAACCTCTGTTGCTGCGAGCCGCCGACCGCTGCGAGTTCACGGGCCCGCAGGTAGGCCTTCTCCACCTGCTCGTCGGCCGGTCCGACGCTTTGCATCAGCGCGCTGCCGACAGCCAGCGAGATCGCCAGGCCGAGGCGATCCTGGTCGGCCGGATCGGCGAAGGTCAGGGCCGCGCGGGCTCGGTCCAGGTGTTCCAGAGCGTCCGGGAACGCGGCGGCGGTGGACGCGAGGTGTGCAGCCTGCAACCAGCCTTCGACGGCCAGAACGTGCTGACCTGCGGCGGACCGATGCCGGGCGACCAGTTCCGGCGACGCCATCACTAGCGCGGCACCGGCCGATGCGAGCAGGTCGGCCACCTGCCGGTGGTGCTGCCGGCGAAGGCTTGGCGGGATGGCACGGTAGGCGACCTCCTGCGTGAGCGCGTGTTTGAACACGTAGTCCGGTTCCCGCTGGACGCCGACGCTGTAGAGGAGTTCGGCGGCCACCAGTTCGCGCAGGCCGGATCGAGTGTCGACGCCCGTGCCTTTGGCCAGGGCGTCCAGCAGCGCGCCCGGGATCTCGCGCCCGATGACGGCCGCGAGCGACAGCATGTGCTGAGCGTCCGCACCGAGCTTGTCGAGGCGTTCACCGATCGCGGCGTGGATCGACGCGGGCACGCTGGGACTGCTCGGCTGGTGGGCCAGCCGGAGCGCGCCGGGTTCGCCCTGCAGAGTGCCGGCCATCCGCGCGGAACGCACGACCTCCTCGGCGAACAGCGGCGTACCGTCGGTGCGGGCCAGGACAGCTGACTTCCAGGCCCGGACTGTCGGATCGTCGCCGGCCAGATGGTCGAGAATCGCGAGGGAATCGCTGTCGTGGAGCGGTTCGGCTCGCAGCAGGCTGTGATAGGTCCGGGCGGCCCACGGATCGGCGAAGCCTGGCCGGTACGTGACGACGACCAGCATCGGACGGCGGGCGACGGTGCTGACCACCGCGTCGACGAAGGCCAGAGTGGCGTCGTCCGCCCACTGCAGATCTTCGAAGACCAGCACCGTGAAACGGTCGCCGCCGAGCAACACGTCGGACAGGGCGGCGAGGCAGCGGTCACGCCGGGTCGCGGAGTCGGCGTGCAGCCAGTCCTCCGCGCAGCTGTCCGGGGACAGCACGGCCTGCACTGCGGACGCGTCGTACGGCTCGACGGCTTCGATGCGCCGTCGCAACGCCTCGCCGTCGGCGAGCTGACGGGAGTCCACGCGCAACGCGTCCATCAGCGCGTGCCGAAGTGGATAGAACGGCGTACCGGTCTCCAGTGGTGAGGCTGCGGCGATGCGGACCGTGCACTCGTCGGCCGGCAGCCGGCGCAGTGCTTCGTGGGCGAGCCGCGACTTCCCGGAGCCGGCCGGGCCGCACACCGCGACGACCTGGCCGCGTCCACTCCGTGCGGTGTCGATCAGCGTCTCGATCCGGCTGATCTCGCGACTACGCCCCGCGAGCGGCGTACGCCGGCGATCGGGCGTGATGTCCCAAGGGTCGGCCCAACGAGCGTCAGCGTCGAGGACAACGACATCCTCTGCCGACAACGACCTTGCCTGTCGAATACGGGAGCCAGTGAGGCCTCTGGCGGACTCCAGAGTCTCTCGCGTCAGCAGGATCTCGCCGGGCTGGGCCGCTTCGCTGAGCACGCCGACACGCTGCACCGGCATACCGTGCACCGGGAACTCGGCGTCGTCGGCCCACAGGATCTCTCCGCTGGCCAGCGTCCATCGGCAGCTGACCGGCGGTCCGTCCGCCACCGGCCTGGTCGCTGTCGACGCCTTCCGCATCGCCATCGCGGCCTGCACTGCCCGGGTCGCGTGATGCTCCTGCGCGATCGGCGCCCCGAAGACACCGATGAGGCCGTCGCTGTCACGGATCGGCCGGCCGCCATGGTTCCGGACGATCTCCGCCGCCTGAGCGACGACCCGATCGAAGCCGTCCTTCCACTGCTCCGGATCGGTCGACGGCCACGCGGTCACCTCGATGCGGAAGACACATCGCAGGACAGTCCCCACAACCACCTTCGACCGGGGACGCGGCCGATCGCCGTCAACGTCGCCGGCGCGCTCGCTACCGTCCACTGTGGCGACGAGGCGATATCCCGACCTGTGCACCGTCTCGATGACCCGTGGAGCACGGGCGCTGTCGCCGAAAGCCTTACGCAGCTTGATGATCGCCGCCGACAGCGCGTCGTCGCCGACGAAAGCACCGCCCCATACCGCGTCCAGCAGCTCGGCCCGCGACACCACTGCCCCTGGACGGGCCGCCAAGTACGCGAGAACCTGCATCGCCTTGGGCTCCAGCCGCCGGGTGACGGCTCCGCGACGCAGTTCGTGCGCAGCGACCAGCACCTGCCAGCCGTCGACGAGCAGAGTCACATCCCGCATCCGTAGGAACTCCGTAGGAGAAGCATCGGCCGCCCGTCGAGACTGCGGCGGGCGAGAAAGACGAGCATGGCAGCCAAGGCGAAGTCGTGTCATCCCACGGACGACTGCGCGAACCTGACCGGCAAGGGGAAACGTTCATGGCGATGTACCGCGACCACCTCCCGACGCTCGACGGCGGCACCTTTCTCACCGACGCCGGGCTCGAGACCGACCTGATCTTCAACCACGGTGTTCCGATCCCCGAATTCGCGGCGCACACCCTGCTGCCCGACCCGTCCGGACGCGCCGCGCTCACCCGCTACCTCGAAGGCTTCCTCACGCTCGCCCGGGACACCGGGTCGGGGTTCGTCCTGGACACGCAGACCTGGAAGGCACACCCGCACTGGGCCGAGGATCTCGGCCAGAGCCTCGACGAACTCCGGGCGGCGAACCTCGCCGCGGTCGACTTCGCGCTCGGGCTGCGCGACAAGTTCGCCGGGAACACCGGGCCGATCCTGATCAACGGGCTGATCGGGCCACGCGGCGACGCGTACGCGCCCGACGACATCATCCCGGCGTCGGCCGCGCAGGCGTACCACGGCGAACAGATCGGGTGGCTGGCCGAGACCGACGCCGACATGGTGACCGCCCTGACCTTCACCCAGTCGTCCGAGGCGATCGGCACGGTCCGCGCGGCTGTCGCGGTCGGCCTGCCGATCGTGGTCTCTTTCACCCTGGAGACCGACGGCTGCCTGCCGACCGGTCAGCCGCTCGGCGAGGCGATCGCCGAGGTCGATGCCGCAACCGACGGGGCGGCCGCCTATTTCATGGTCAACTGCGCCCACCCCGATCATTTCCCGGCCGGCCTCGGCGATCTCGACAACGCTCACCGCATCCGGGGGCTGCGTTGCAACGCGTCCCGGGCGAGTCACGCCGAGCTGGACGCCGCCGAGACGCTCGACGACGGCGATCCCCAGGACTTCGCTCAGGGCTACCAGGCGCTGCGCGGCGTACTCCCGTCGCTCACCGTCTTCGGCGGCTGCTGCGGCTCGGACCTGCGCCACGTCACCGCGGTCGCCCGCCTGCTCCAGAGCTAAGGGGGTCAGGCACCGCCGATATCCGACGGCCGGTCGTCACGACAGGCCCGGGTCGAGCTGGCACCGTGGAAGCGTGCGGCTGTCGGTCAAATACTGTGGTACGCCGTGGGGCCGGGTGGCGTACGCGTCGGTGGGAGCGGGGCCGGCGCTGTTGTGCGACACGGGGTGGATCACTCACCTTCGCGGCCAGCTCGACCTGTACGCGTTCGGCACATTCCTCGAACGCCTGGCCGAGCAGTTCACGGTCATCCGCTACGACCGGCCCGGGTGCGGCCTGTCCGACCGTGACCAGGCCGACCTGTCCTTCGACGATCAGGTGGCCGTCGCGATCGCGGTGGCGGACGCGGCGGGCGCACCCCGGTTCCGGTTGTTCGGGGCATCGCAGGGAGGCCAGACGACCGCCGCGATCGCCGCACGACATCCGGAGCGGGTCGAGGCGCTCGTGACCTACGGCATGTGCGCCAACGGCCGGGACCTGGCGTCGGCCGAAGTCCGGCAGTCGGTCGTCGCCTTGGTACGAGCGCATTGGGGAATGGGCTTGAAAGCGCTGGCCGGCGCGTTCGTCACCGATCCCACGACGGAGGACGTCGCGGCGTTCGCCCGGTTCCAGCAGGCCAGCTCGTCCGCCGAGGTGGCCGCACATCAGCTGGAGGTGTATTACGACACCGACATCAGCGGGCTGCTTCCGCTGATCCAAGCCCCGACGGCGGTCCTGCACCGCGAAGGCGACCGGGGTACGCGGTTCGAGCTGGGCCGGGACGTGGCGGCGCGCGTACCGGGGGCGGAACTGATTCCCCTGCCCGGGTCCAGCCACTTGTTCTACTACGGCGATTGGGAGGCGGTCCTTGACGCGACCGTCGGCTTCCTGAACCGGGCCGGGCGCGAAGCGGGGCGTGGATCGCCGCGGTTGACGGACCGGGAGTTCGAGGTGGCCGGACTGGTCACCGACGGGCTGACCAACCAGGCGATCGCCAGCCGGCTGGCGGTCACGCCCCGGACCGTCGAAACCCACGTGGAGAACATCCGGCGCAAGCTGGAAGTCAGCTCGCGGGCGCAGATCGCCGCCTGGGTGACCGAGCAGCGGCTGCGTCGGCAGCCCTGACGTCTCGGTCGTTTCCCGGATACCCGGCACCGTGGGCGACCCGGTCAACGCCACAAACCGGGCAGTGTGCCCCGTATTTCACTCGATGGCCCACGAGGACGCGCAAGCCCTAGCCTCAAGATATGACATTTTGGGTCGAACTCACCGATCGCAAGGTCGAACCAACGGCTCGCAAGATCGAACTTCCCGCTGACAAGGTCGAACTTCCCGCTCGCACGAAGGAGGAAGCGCGATGACGATCCGGCGCGGCGTGGGACTCACGCCGATGGAGACCCGACGCGAGGTGATCCTCGATGCCGCCCTGCTGGCGGAGGAACTCGGGTACGAGACGTTCGCGGTGCCCGAAGGCTGGGGCCTGGACTCGACACCCCTGGTCACCGAGATCGCGTTGCGTACCAACAGAATCCACCTGACGTCGGCCGTCCTGTCCGTCTGGGGGCGTACGCCCGCCACCCTGGCGATGACCGCGGCGACCCTGCACCAGGTCAGCGGCGGCCGGTACGCGTTGGGCCTGGGCGCGAGCACCAAGGCGCTCGCGGAGGGATTCCACGACACGCCCTTCGAGCATCCGGCCGCGAAGCTGCGTGAGGTCGTGACGCAGGTACGCACGCTGCTCTCCGGCGAGCCCGCTGCCCTGCGCCGTGTGCCGCAGGCTCACTCGCTGCGGCTGAACCAGACGGCGGCGCCGGAGGTACCCCTCTGGATCGGGGCCCTCGGCCCGCAGACCACGCGAGTCGCGGCCGAACTCGGCGACGGCTGGATCCCGGCTCTCGCGGCCCGGGACGGCCTCGCCTCCTGGGCCGCCGAACTCGCGCGGGTACGCGAGAACCACGACCCCGGCCTGGCCCGGCTCACCGTCGCGAGCGGGCCGATCGCCGTGGCCGCCGAGGACCCCGGCCTGGCCCGCGACATCGCCGCCGCGTGTGCCGCCTGGTATCTGACGGCGATGGGCGACGTCTACGCCCGATCCGTCGCCGAGCAGGGTTACGCCGAGCAGGTGAAGGAGATCATCGCCGCCAATCCACGCCCGAACCCGCTGCGGGCCATGGTGCCGCCGTCCGCGCAGCCGGTCCTCGATCAGCTCGCCGTCTACGGTTCGAGCGAGCAGGTACGCGGCGACATCAAGAGCTGGGAGGACGCCGTCGACATCGTCAGCATCCTGCTGCCACCCGGCCTACCATGGCCGATCATGGAAGCCACGATCCGCGCCGCCGCCCCTCGATGAGGACGGGCTGAGTGGCCCGCATCGCCGAGGTCGTCGACATGCCCGCAGCGCTGCTGACCATGCTGGGCGGCTGAGATCGCGGGTCGGCTTCCAGTCGCCGACACGACGGTGCGACCGTCCACTGGCGACGGGGAAATGACCTGTACGCCCTGCGCGTAACTCCGGACAGCACCGTGGCGAACTCGGGTTATGCTCGGTTTGGGCAGTGCGCCTGCCCGAGCCCGACGGGACGCTCACGCCGCCCGTCACCCGAGGCCAAGAGGCTCCGACTCAGCGCGCCGAATGCCGTCGATGCTGCCCGCGTCGCTGTTCGGCGGGGAGCGTGAGGCCTCGCCGGAGGTTCTCATGGACGACAGCCAGCCCCCGAACGACGACCGGCACCGTCGACAGTCTGTCCCCGGCCGAGCCCGCAAACGTGCCATCCGGCTGCACGCGGCGTGCACCGGCGTCTCCTACACGATCGCGGCACGCCGGCTGGCCGCCGGGACGACCACTGCCGACCAGGGCCGGACCCTCTATCCGGTCGACGCTGCGCGCGCTCGGCGTACGCTCGCCGAACGGGTCGCGGACGCGAGGCTGGCCGCCGACCTCCCCCACGGCCGCGCGGCTCACCTGGTCCAGCGGTTTCCACCCCGCGACGGAGGCCCCGACGTCGGGACCCTCTACGGTGGGGCGGCGCGGCAGGAGCTGCTCCTCACGGCGTACAAGCTGGTCATCGACGAACGGCCGGACCTCGAACCGAGCGCGATCGATCTGGCCTGGCAGGCGGAGTCCGGCGACGAGACGGTGCTCGACGGCGCGTGCGCGCAGCTGGATCGGGCCGTCCGCCTCCTGCTCGACGAGGGGTTCGAGCGGCTCGCCGCCGCCGTGCCGTCGGCGCAACTGGTGGAGGTCCGGATCGACGGCGCCCGGCAGACCCTGGACGCGCTGCTCGTGGCCGGCGAGAGCGGCCACGTCCCGGGGACTCGGGTCGTGATGTTGTCCGGCCGGCCCGCGACGATCGTCGGCGCGGTGTGGGAGCCGGCCGGGCCGCCGGTCGCTTACGCCGTCCGTCGGCACGGACTGGCCGGCGAGGTGCTCGACGACGTCCTCGCCCCACCTCAGGAGCTGCTCGTGCTGGCCGGCCAGGGCGCCGAATAACAGCAGGGTTCACCTAGACCTCGGGCAGAGCGCCTGCCCGTGCCCCGCTCGGCGGGGCCAAGAGGCTCCGACTCAGCGCCGTCCGATCAGCCGTCAGAGAGGCGTTGATGAGCATGTTCGAGAGGTTCACCGACGGGGCGCGTCGGGTGATGGTGCTGGCCCAGGAAGAAGCCAGGATGCTCAACCACGACAACGTCGGGACCGAGCACGTGCTGCTCGGCCTGATCCACGAAGGTGAGAGTGTCGGCGCGAAGGCACTGGAGAAGCTGAGCATCTCGTTGGAAGGCGTCCGGCAGCAGGTCGAGGAAATCCTCGGTCAAGGCCGGCAGGCCGTCGGCGGGCAGATCCCGTTCACCCCCCGCGCCAAGAAGGTGCTGGAGCTGAGCCTGCGGGAGGCGCTGCAGCTCGGCCACAACTACATCGGCCCCGAGCACATCCTGCTGGGACTGGTACGCGAAAGGGAAAGCATCGCGGCGCAGATCCTCGCGCGGATGGGGGCCGACCTCAACCGCGTACGCCAGCAGGTCATCCAGCTGCTGTCCGGTCAGGACGACGGTGCAGGGTCGGCGGGGACCTCCCAGGGCGAGTCGGCTCCGTCGTCGAGTCTCGTCCTGGATCAGTTCGGTCGTAACCTGACCCAGTCGGCGCGGGAGGGCAAGCTCGACCCCGTGATCGGCCGGGAGAAGGAGATCGAGCGGGTCATGCAGGTGTT
>NZ_JBFBAZ010000071.1:0-39391 GCF_040682475.1 Hamadaea sp. NPDC051192 | reverse complement strand
AACCCGTACCCCCCCCGCCCCAAACCCCAAATACAAGTTGGTTGTTTTTTCCCCCCGCCACCCCCCCCGCCCCCACCCACCCCAACCCCCCGGCGGCGGGCGCGGTACCCCCCCCCCGGCCACCCCCGCTACCCGCTTGCTGAATTGAGCCAGCGATCAGACGCGCCGCCCTACTGCCGCGACTCGTTGCCCGTTCGCCTGCACCTCGCGCGCCAGGCTGTCCGCGTGGCTACGTGGAGCGGTGGCGTCAATTTTGTCCTCGAAGCCTTGCTAGGCTTCGGGCTGACTCGACGAACCATGCCGTCACGCTCCTTGCGAGGACTTCGGGCGGGCCCTCTTCGCGTATGCCGAGCATCGTCGGATCAGCAAGATCCACTCCACAGTCGACATAGCGGCGTTCAGCATCCCAGTTCAACATGCCCGGGCTCCGACCTCCGACGATGGCACCGTCTCCGTAGTCAACCCTCAAAACGTCGAGCACTGTGTCATCCGAGGCAAGGTCTAAGTGCAGCATCATCCAGATTCCCTGATCATCCTCGAACAGCCAGCATTGCGTATCCGGCTTCCTCACGCCGGCCAGTGCTAGTCCGTCTGCTAGGTTGCGTACCTCGTTTAGGAACGCCGCCTCCGCGGGCGTCCGCGGGTCCGACTCGACAGCGAACCATTCATCCATGCGCATCCCCATGTTCACCACTCGTCTCCCGGATGGTTCCGTTTCCAACTGCCGCCTTGCTGGGGTTTCACATCCTTCGGGAACATCTTGGGGGGGTACTTGGCCTGACAGTATGTGCAGATAGGTACCTCCTTGCCATTCCGCGGACGAATTGCCTTGGTGAACCGGAGCGCGACTGGATTTAGGAAGGAGAAGAATCCCCTGAAACCGATTTGACGTTCAACATCGGCTTCGGCACATCCGGTTGGATTGCTATTGCATCCCGCAGCTACTCGGCCGGTAAACCGATTGTAGCCCGCTGTCACGGTCGCTTTGCTGCTGCCAACCTCCGCTGCCTTAACGGTGCGTGCACCATATGCAGCCGCCTCAAGACCAGCCTCTGACGCCGCGGCTCCCGTACGTGCCGCACCCGCGCCTGGCACGAGGTACATCGCGGTGTACGCGGTGTCTGCGGCCGCGACGTATCCGTGGTGGAAAGCGGACTCCATGTCGCCTTCCGAGAGTGCCTCGATGGTGGCGGCGCTCTCGTCCCATGCCTCAACGGCGGTGGTGATCGGCGCTGTAACGGCGGCGTGTGCTACGCCGACCTGGACGTCGACGTAGTTGTTGAATGCTTCCTTGGTTGAGACGTTCGGGTCGAACACCGATATGACCAGGTCGCTTTGGACCTTTGCCTCGGCGTTCATGAGGTTGATGAAGCCTTCGACGGGTGCCTGGTTGACGTCGAGCCAGCCCTGGACGAGGCCGTCGAACCAGTCGGTGCCGAGCGGGTCGGTGAACGTTGCAGGGTTGTTGTTGCTGTACAGGTAGCCGTGCAGGGATTGGGGGTCGTTGGGGTCCATCTTGGGGTCGACGCTGATGAACCGTCCGGTGAACGGGTCGTATTCGCGGGCGCCGAGGTGGGTCAGTCCGAGTGGGTCGTTGGTGCCGCCGACGAATCCTTTGTCCATGCCGGCAGCCCAGGTGCCGGTGGTACCGCGTGGTGCGCCGAATGGCATGCTGCGGCGTTTGGCGCTGGTGAGGTCGCTGGCTTTGATGGTGAGTTCGGCGGTGCCGTGGTGGTCGCTGATGATCCAGCTGACGCCCGCCGCCGTCCGGATGGCGATGGTGTCGCCGTGGTGGGTGTAGTAGCGGGTTGCGGTCTTGGCGCTGGTGGAAGTGGTGTAACGGACTTCGAGCCCGTTTGCTAGGTAGGCGGTTTTTCCGGTGGCGTCGGTGCGGATGAGCCGGTTGCCGTCGGCATCGTAGATGTAGCTGGTGGTGGCTGTGCCGTCGACTTGGCTCGTGAGATGGCCTTCGCGGTCGAAGGTCAGCGTCTGGGTGCTGCCGTTGCTGTTGGGGCGAGTTTTGGTGTTGCCGGTGTTGTCGTAGGTGTAGTTGCGGCTCCAGGTGGCCGCCCCGGTTGCCGCGATGTTGGTGACCGTGTGCGGACGAACCGAATTGGACCCTGACGCGGGATAGTTGTAGGTGTAGGTGGTGTTGCCGGTCGAGGCGTAGTTGGTTTCAGTCTTGCGGTTGCCCGTGACGTCGTAGGTGAAGTCCTGCCAGTACTTGGCTGGGCCGCCCAATGCGCCGACATTGGGCGCGGTCGTGCAGTCACCGCCGCCGGGGGTCCAGGCGCTGGTAACCCGGCGTAGGTAGTCGTAGTTGTAGCACTGATAGTCCGCGGTCTGCCCACCCGGCGCGTCGGTGATCTTGGTGACGTTTCCGGCGCCGTCGTAGGTGTAGCTGTAGTTGGCCAGCTCGGAGCCGACCTCGGGCAGGACGTTAGAGCTCGTCAGGCGGCGAGTGGGTTCGTCGTAGTTGTAGTTGACGCTGACCCGGGAGCCGTATTCACCGAGGACACGCTGGGTAAGTTGGCCGCGCTTGTTGTAGGTCAGCGAGTAGACGTAGATCTGAGCGGCGGATAGTAGGGTGCCTTCGTCGCCGACGTCGGTGTAGCCGTACGTGAGTTTTTCGCTGGTCAGATCGGCGGCAGCGGGCAGGGTGGTCGTGAACGGTTGGCCGTTGGCCCGATAGGTCGTGCTGGTCGTGTACTGGCAGGTGTTGGTGGCTGTGGACGCGCACAGGCCGGATTGGGTGGCGGGCAGGATTACCGACTGTGAGGTGGGTCGGCCGTAGGTGTCGAAGGTGTCGGTCTGTGTGATGTACGCGTCGGTGCCCACGTATCGGGTGGCGGAGGTGAGTTTGCCCTTGCCATAGGCCAGCGTGTCGTAGACCCACTGTGCTCGGATGGTGCCGGTTGTCGAGTCGTCGCGCATGGTGAGTTTGCGGCCGAGTTCGTCGTAGGTGTAGGCGACGGTGGCGGTGCCGGTGCCTAGAGGGGCGGTTACCGTCTTGATGTTGCCCGCGTCGTCGTAGGCATTGTCGACGGTGCCCTTGTCCGGATCGGTGGTGTGGGTGGCGCGGCCGCGCAGGTCGTAGGTCGTGGTCCAGGCGTTGTGGGCCGCGTCTTCGATTTTGGTTTGCTGGCCGAGCAGATCGTAGGTGTACCGGGTGGCATCGTAGGTGGCCGGATCGGTGCTGCCGAGGTCCGCGACCGAATGGTATTGACGGAGTTCAACGGTGTTGCCTTGGACGTCGGTGATGATGGTCGTGGCGGTGCCACCCTGAGCGGGGGTGGTGTGGGTGCGGTCGCCGCCGTAACTGGTAACGGTGCGGGCGGTGAGGTCTTCGACGCCGCTGGCGAACTGCTGGGTCATCGTCTCCCTGCCGGCACCGTCGTAGATGTGCACGGTCTTGGACGGGATCTCACCTTGCGGACCGCCGAGAACGTCCTGCACTGCGGTGTTGGTCGTGTCGTGATAGGGCAGGGAGGTCCACGCGGTGTTGCCCGCCTTGTCATAGAACGTTTCGGTTATGGTCCGGCCGCCGCCGGTAGCCTGGGTCTGGTTTTGTCGTTGGCGTAGGAAGCCGTCGTAGAGGGTGATGGATTTACGGTAGGCAGTGCCGGTCGGGAGGAGCGTCTCGGTGGTCACCGCAGTGGGTTTGGCGGGTGTGGTGGCGACGTTGCGGATCTGGTAGGTGAACCTGGTCGACGGCGTCTGCGTGGCCTTAGCCCGTCCGGGTAGCCACACGCTGGTCAGCCGTCCGAGCCCGTCGTAGGCAAGGTCGGTGACGACATTGTTGGCGTCGATGGTTTGGGTGGGCAGATCCCAGGCCGGTTCCTTCAGCGTGGTCGTGTAGTGGCCCTTGGCGTTGGTGAGTTTCACCTGGGTGACGAGGCCGCCGTTGGCGGTTGTCAGGTCCGTGTGGGTGATGTAGCCGCGGGGGTCGGTGGAGTCGACGACTCGCCCGTTGGGGTCATACGTGTTGGTGGCGGTGCGCACGTAGTTGGGGGTGGTGCCGGTCCATGTGTCGAGGTCTTCGGTGCGTACGACGTTGCCGCCGGTGGGTGCGGCGCCGAATGAGTTGTCGTCGACGTAGGTGTCGTAGAAGGTGCGCTGGCGTTTGAGCACGGTCGACGGGGCAGCCGGGGTGGTGGCGTTGGCGCAGGAAACCGATAGGGTCTCGGTCTGCGACACGCGGTTGATCATCCAGGTGGTGTCGTTTCGGGCGTAGCTGGTGCGGGTGCAGGTTTCGTCGCCGGTGAGGTTTTCGTCGCCGAAGTCGTCCTGGGTGGTCGGCAGGCCGTCGGTGTTGTAGCCGGTCGTGTTCTTCGTAGTGCGGAAGCCGCCGGCGGCCAGTGCGGTACGTTGCCGGACGGTTCCGGTGTTGGTCTTCCACGCCTGCGTGGTGACCGTGGTGGTCGAGCCGACGATGGTGTG
The DNA here is from genome assembly GCF_040682475.1 of Hamadaea sp. NPDC051192. NCBI lineage: Bacteria > Bacillati > Actinomycetota > Actinomycetes > Micromonosporales > Micromonosporaceae > Hamadaea > Hamadaea sp. NPDC051192. The sequence continues at coordinate 34,951 of NZ_JBFBAZ010000071.1, read as the reverse complement.
GGTTCGGGTCGCGGTCGGACCGGTCTTCCACGGCTCGGTCACGGTGGAGGAGACTTCGGAGCCGCCGGGTCCGTCGAAGGTGATCGTTTCGCGTTCGAAGCCTTCGAGGGCTTCGTGGTCTTCGATGGTGCCGCTCCAGGTGTCGCTCACCCACACGTCGCGGACGTCGCCGGGTGAGCTGGGTGCGTGGTCGCCGTCCATGCCTCGCAGGTAGCGGTGCTCTTCGGCGGTCTGCTGACCCAGTGGGTCGCCCTTGCGGATCTGGACGCGTCCATAGCCACGCCAGTCGCCCCAGGTGCGGTACTTGTCTTTGGTGAGCTCGTCGGTGTTGTAATGCCAGGCGGCTCCGCCGAGGTAGTCGTAGAAGATGGTCTGGGTGGGTTGGTCGGAGACGATGTCGTCCAGGTCAATCTGGGTGACGACGTATTTGTGGAACCAGTCCAGCGTCGGGGTTCCGGATGGCGAGTAGTAGGCCGGCCGGCAGCGGCTGGTGTTGGTTTCCGGGTTGGGTGCGTTGGCGCGACTGCAGTCGGAGATCGGCGAATAGGTGACGTTGATCTGGCCGCCGGACTCGGTGTTGATGGCTTTGATGCGCCACCGGTTCAACGCGGTGCGGTTGTCGTTGGGTCCGTCGACCCGGTTGGGCAGGGGTTCGGAGCCGTGGTCGAATGTGATCTCGGGCTCGCTGACCGCCGTTCCTCCGGCGGTGGTGACGTGTCCGGTGTGGGTGACGCCGGCCAGCCACAGTGGCGTGCCTTCGCCGGTTCCGGCGTTGACGAATTGCTGTCGTAGTGTCCACGACTCGACGTCGGCATAGCTCGAGGTGCCGTTGCGGACCTGGGTGGTGACCTTGGTCAGTCGTCGGGCGGACCAGAACGTGGGTGAGAGCTGGTCAGTGCACGGGGCGGCTTTGCAGAACTGGTCCCACGGGGTGTCGGGCCAGGCTGATTTGTTCGGGTCGGAGGTCCAGGCTGTGCCGGTCCAGCAGCCGGACAGGCATCGCTCTGCGGTTGAGAATGCGACGCGCAGGGGGGCGGCTTGGGAGTATTCGGCGTTCTGGCGCATGCCGTAGTCGATGTGGTCGAGGTAGCCGCCGCGGTCGTAGGTGGTGCGCTGGTCGGCGTCGAGATTGCGGCCGTAGGCGCCGGTCTCCTTCTTGTAGAAGTAGGCCATGCTGTTGCCGTTGGGGTCGACGACGTAGTCCAGGTTCCAGCGCCAGGCCTGCTGGCAGTAGGACGCGGCGTAGGTGCTGCCGTGGCATGGCTCACCGGCGTTGTTGCCGTACACCGGGGCGGTGAACACCGAGTCGGTTACCGCATTGCCGGAGGTCCAGCCGGGCAGCTTGTGGTAGCCGAAGTAGTACTGGGTGCCGTCGGTGGTGGTGACCTTCCAGTACTCGCCTTCGGCGACGATGTTGCCGTCGCTGTCGCGGGTCTGGTCGCCGTTGCCGTTGCTCGCGTTGGCCAGCTTTTCGATCTTGGTGCCGTCGTCGTGTTTGAGCCGCCACACGTTGCCGGACTGGATCAGCTCTCCGGCGTGGCCGTCCATCGACAGAGTGGCGTTGGAGGTAAACCAGCAACGGTCGCCGGTCTTGTGGTCGGGGTTGTCGTCGTCGCAGGAGGCGTAGTTACGCTCGATGAAGCCAGGCCACGATTCCCAGCCGTCGCCGATCCATCCGCCTTGGGTGTTGTCGGTGCCGGTGAGCCCGTCGACGCTGCCCGACGAGTAGCCGATGGTCAGCTTCGGTGCCGGCCCGTTGAGTGCGGGCGGGACCCGTAGCGGCAGCGACCAGGAAAAGTCACCGGTCTGGGTGCCAACCTGCCACGTGCCGGCAGGCGAAAGGCTGGTGGCGGTATAGTCGCCGTTGTCGCCACTCGGTCCGGCGGTGGCCGCTAGCACCGTCGCCGTCGCACCGGCGATGGTCACGTCACCGGTCAGGGTTCGCGATGCCGGATTGTTCCGCGAGGCGATCGGGGTCGCGGTGTGGCAGGCGGCCAGTGCCGGGGTCGACAGTACGCAGGCGGGCATTGCGACCAGTCGTAGTCGTGACGACCAGTCTCCGCCGTAGGCGTTGGAGAACCCGCTGTAGTCCAGATTGACGTTCACGGCAGCCGTGGCGAAGTTGCCGTCGTCGCGTCGTAGCGACATCAGTAGCCCGGACACACCGGCTCGGTCGGCCGAGGCACGATCGTGCACGGTGACGGCGACCTTACCCAGGTCACTGCCAGCCACGCGTGCTGCTGTGCCGCCCACGTCCGACACCGAGCGGCCGATCTTGATCGGCAGCGAGCCGGCGGTCGTCAACGTCGTCGAGCTTGTGTTGCTAGCGAGCTCGGCCACAGCGGTGTCAGCCTGCGGCCAGGTGACGGACCCTGGGCCACGGACCGTGTGAGCGTCATCGGACTTTGTCTTGGCAACGGCGATCTTCTTGTTGACGACCGGGACTCCACCGCTGCCTTGCGGGGCGGGCGGTGTCCACGGTGCCCCATCGGCAGCGACGGCGGGCGCGGCCAGCAGGCTCGCTGTGACGATCACGGCGACCGGGCCGGCGATCCTGGCCCATCTGCCGCGACGGAAGTGACGGAATCTGAGCAGGTCTCGTGCTTGGTGGGCCATGGCTAGTCCTCCCCAAAGATCAGCGCGGGCTGTAGACGTGCGATGGAGCCGCGGCGGCGGCACGGAGGATCAGGTTTGGCGGGCCAAGAATGGGTCCGCCAAACCTGATCGCGATCATTGCAAGGCGAGCTTGCAGATGTCGGTGGTGGACAGTGCTCGGGTGTAGGCGTGAACGGCGTCGATGCCGCCCAGCCACGCCTCGCCGGTCTCGGCGCGCCCAATGGCCAGCGAGCCGGTGGCCGACCACGGCGTGGTGAACGTTGTCGAGTTGGTCTCGCCGGCGCAGCTTTCCGAGCCGCCGGAGACGTGCACCGTGATCGCACCGGTCGTGGCGTCATAGATACCCGCGACATGCACCCACGTGCCGGTGGCCGGTAGGCCGACAGTCTGGCCGTCAGCGCACGTGGCCACGGGTGTCACGGTCGTGGAGTCCGACGGGCGCACAGTGAAGCACCAGCCACCCGCGCCGGAGTTGGCCTGCTTGTCGAAGTTCAGCTGGAAGCCGCTTGCGTTGACGCCGTCCTGGCTGATGATCGTCGCGTCCGCGGCCAGGCTGGAGGGGTTGACCCATGCGGCCACGCTGAAGCTCTTCGTGGTGTCCACGACGGCGCTGCCGGTGGTGATCTGGCCGCCGGTGCCGGTGAAGATCGCGGCGTTTCCGAGGTATCCGGTGCTGAACGCCACGTTCCCCGCGAGGGTGCCGGGCATCGGTGTAACGGATGTGCCGATGGGCGCGCAGACCGGATCGGTGCTGTCGGTGTTACCCGAATCTGTTGCGGTCGTGCCGGACGCTTCGTTCAGCTTCCAATGCCAGCATCGGTTGGCCAGCGGTGACACCCAGAACTGGTAATCGATCGTCGGTCCCACGTTGCCGGCCGCGTCTAGAGCCTTCACATGCATGGTCTTGACCATGTCAGTCGCGGGGTTAAACGAGACGGTGGCAAGCGCGGAACACGTTGTCTCGCAGCCTGTCTGCATCGTTGCTGCCGTGGTCGTGGTTCCGCCTTGGCCGTCGACCCACCAGGTGAACTCGACTACGTCGGAAAACCGCACTGCGTTGGGGTTGAGCTTGTCGTAGGGCGGCAGCTCGCTAAAGGTGAACTGTCCCGCCGTGCCGACGACGCTCCCCCACTGCTTCTCGGGGTACTGGCTGGACTCGGCGGTAGGCGTTTGTGGCGCTGTCGCGTCGACGCTCAGGGTCTGCCAGGCCGACCAGTCGCCTGTCAGGTTGTTCTCGTCGTAGGTGCGGGCCCGCCAGTAGTAGGTGGTCTTGTTGACGAGCTTTCCGGTCGGAACCTGCCAGCTGGCGGTGCCTGTCGCCGACCCGGACGTGGTCGTCGTGACCAGGGCAGTCGAGTTGTCGGTCACCAGGGTCGCGGTGTCGGACGCGGCGGCGCGGACTTCGAATAGGGTGCGCAGCTGCCCGCCGTACGGGTCGGACACGGTCGTGGTGAGGGTGGGCTGGGTGGTCCGCACCACCGCCGGTGAGGTGCACGCCTTGTAGCAGTCGGTCGTCGTCGACAGCGGCTGCGCGGTGGGGGCGTTCGGCTTCAGGTCGTAGGTGACGACCAGGTAAGTCTTGTCGTTGTAGAACTTCTTCCACCGATCCTGCGTCGACTCGTACTGGTCGGTTTCGTTGCAGGCGCACAGGCCCAAGGTGTAGATCGTCCAGTTCGCCGTGGCGGCCGCCTGCAAATCGGGCTTGATCAGTACCGAGTCGAAGATGGCGGGCATGTCCGGCTGAATGGTGCCGCATCCGCCCGCCTCGTTCGCGTGACCCTCCCAGGCGTCCAGGTGCGCCGCAGCCAGCGACCCCAGCGGCCGGGTCGACCACGCCATCCGCCCACCGGACGCGACCGTGATATTGCCGCCGGGCCGATACAGGTGCACCCACGTGTCATCGCACGAGTACGAGTGGTCCAAGACGGCGTCGACCTCCGCCGAGATGATCGTCTTCCCGCGCAGGGCCGACACATCGAACTCGAAGTACGAGCGGTAGTTGCGGCCATCGGCCTCGTTGTGCCCGACCCACATGCGACTGTCGTTGTTGTTGTTGACGTCGCCGCTGTCGGCGTACGCCCATTTCGAGCGAAGGTTGTTCAACGGCGGGTCGATGAAGATGGGGAAGGTGGCATCCGGGTCCGACAGCAGGACCGGGTTCGCCGTCACGATCATCTCATTGCCGTTGACCGCCACCTCCACCGGAGCCGTGACGGCGCCGATGCCTGGTTCGATCGGACTCGACGTGAGCCCATCATCAACGCTGGTTTCCTCCGACTCGATCGTCGTCGACGCGCTCGCGGCCTGTGCAGGCGTCACTCCGGGCAGGACCTCGCCTGCGGCGGCGGGGTCGAATGTCGAGTCCCACATCGCCGGCGCGTGGCTCGTCGCGACCTCTGCTCCAGAGCCGTCGCGCAACGATAGGCCACCGTCGGCATTCGCCTGAACCTGAAGATCGCCGCCTAGCAGATAATGCGCCTGCTGCACGGCAGGATTCGCCGCTGCGGCCGCAGTCTTAACCACCAGGGCGTGGCTGTAGCCAGTCCGGCTGGCGGTCACCGTCAGATCGACATCCGGAAACACGGCATACACCGCCGTATCGCCCGACACGGTAGGCGCCGGAAGCGGCGAAGGCCAGGAGACGGTGAACATGTGACCATGCTCCCGCCACGTCACCAGCGGAGTCGTACCACCATCGGAGAACGTCACATCAGCAGCCGACGCAACCGGCTGCCAGCCGCCTGCGACGGCATGCAGCGTCGTGTCCACCGCCACCCACGACCCGTCACTGCGGTGGACGCGCTGGGGCACCGACGACACCTTGAATGTGGCGGTCCCATCCGGATTCACGAACGTCTGCGACTGCTCGGTACGGTCCGCAGTGGACTCCACAGCCCGCCCGCATGCCGTGGCGATCGCTACGGCGGCGCCCACGTCCGCCGCCTCGGTCGAGCACGCAGGCGTTGCCGCCGAAGCCGTCCGACCCCCGAGAGCTAGCGAGGCGCCGACTATCGGGAACAGTAAAAGCAGTGCCGCTAGCACGCGACTACGTCTGGACTGACGCCCACCGACAAGCTGAAGCGAAGACCGTGTGCCCACCCGTGGCTCCTTCGAAGATCGAGTAGTGCGCACACTTTAGGAATCTCGACCGACATCCGCGTGCCCCTAAGGTGATCATCGGGCGTGGTCTTGCATCCTATGATTTGCCCGAATACAGATCGACCTCCTCGACTCCACGGCAGAGATCGAAGTGCTGTAACTACACAAGGTCACCTCAGGGCTGGGCCGACTAGCCGATCATCAAACGGCCGGATGACGTCGACATCGTTATCGAACCGTGATGCCCGCCCGGAGGCTGTCGGAGCAACGAATTTGCCAAAGGCATGACATTTGGTGCCTTCAACGCGCGCCGAGGTACACGCCTGCAACGGACGGCGCGGTTACCTGGAACGAGCCGAACAGTTGCATTAGATGTGATGAGTCCTAGTTAACTGGCCTACGGACCGCAGCGATGTGATCTTGCCAGTATCCGGCCAGCCTGCTGATCTTCACCAGTTCGCCGGTCTGCGGCGCGTTCACGATCAGGCCGTGTCCGATGTACATCCCGACGTGGCCGGGGTGCTCGTACGTTCCGTCGCTCCCCGGGATGAAGATGAGGTCGCCCGCGACGAGGTACTTGACGTCGTACACAGGCGTGCCGACGTTGACCTGGTCGTAGGTGACCCGTGGCAGCGAGATCCCGGCGTGGCGGTATGCCTGCTGCACCAACGATGAGCAGTCGCACTGCTTGGCTGGGTCTCCGGAGTGCGGAGCTGTACAAGATCCGCCCCACGAGTACGGCGTACCGAGCTGCCGCAACGCCCAGGCGACCGCGATAGCCGCCTTCAGCGGCGTACCCGCTGGAATCTTGTAGCTCGGCGGCAGCGTGGTGACACTGTCGCCGGGGATGTCGATCCCGTTGTCGGCCGAGCAAGCCGCGGCAGCCCCGCTGAACGTCGCGGCCAGCCGAGTCCCGAGCGGCTCCCACGTCGCGTACGCATCGGGGAAGGCGGACCGCTGGACGGCTTGAGCCGCCTGTGTCAAAGGCATCGTCTGCCAGCCAGCAATCTTGACGAGCTTGTTGTAGAACGCCCTAGAGGCATACACCGGGTCGGTGAGCTGGGCCGGTGAGCCCCAGCCTTGGGATGGCCGTTGTTGGAAAAGGCCGAGTGAGTCGTGATCAGTGGCGACGGCGGAGTTGTGCAGGCTGGACTCCTGCATGGCGGTGGCGATCGCGATGATCTCGCCGCGGATCGGGAGTCCGAGTTGGACGCCGACCGCGTAGATGATCTGTGCGTTGCCTACCTGGTCGGCGTCGAGCGTGACGCTGTTGACGACGGTCCCGGCGGTGACCGGCTCCCAGCAACCGGCCAACGCTGACGCGGGGCTCGGGTCGAGTACGCCCGCTCCCGCGGCGCCGATGGCGATGGCGAGCACGAGGGCGAAGGGGCTTAGGGCGGCGAGGCCGGCGAGCTTGATGTTCATCGCGGCCCGCGGGGGTGGCGGGGATGCATGCGGTGTCCTCGGCTGGGGTCCATCGCCAGGGCGTACGGGTCAGCGCTCTGACGGCCCGTCAGCTACTAGCTGTGGCTAACGTGCCTGGTGAGGCTAATCGATAACGCCCCCGACTTGTCAATATCTGCTGATCATGAGTTTGCGACGGCAAGAATGTGTGCCGCGAAGGCTTCGGCTTCGGCGATCTGTTCGGCGGAGTAGTCGTACGCGGTCAGACCGTGGGCGAGCAGCAGGTCGAAGCCGTCAGCCACGACCGTGCGGTGTTCATAAACCATGTGACCGATGTGCCGCAGCGTCACCCGGTCGCGCGCGACGTCTACGAGGTCACATGGGATGAAGATGTGATCATCCATCGCGGTTGGTAGCCATATGCCGCCGGTGGCCGTAAGCGCTGTCGCCTCTGCCGGGAGGTCGTGAAGATAAAGCGGACGGCCGCGCTGGCGTGCAAGGTTCAGGCGGAACTCATCGAGATCGAACGGGTGGGGCACGACGACCCCGCGAAGACGCGGATCATCCATGATCACCCTCCCCAGCAGCACTGAAACCTGCCTAAAGATCGTTCTCAGGCTAGCTGATGGATCATGGGCGAGATGCAGTTTTCGCACGCTATGTCGCGCTCGACGGTGCGAAATCGCCTACGAATCCGCCGGGTTCATAGGCAGACCTTCTAGACGACGGGCGTTGCGAACCATGTCGAGAATGACGCGCAGGCTCTGGTCCGACAGGCCGACGGATTCCATCGCGATCTCGCGGATGCCGGCTTCCCGCAGCGCGACCATCAGCTCCAGCCGCGCCGCAGTCTCGGCCTCGGAGGCGTCGTCGGTAAAGTACGCCAGAGGCACGTCGAACAACTTCGCGATCAGCGCGAGCTTGTCCTGGCTCGGGTTGCGCCGCTTGCCAGTACGCAGCTGCCACAGGTAGACCGAGGTGATCACGTCGCGGCCTGCCTGCTTGTTGATCAAGTTGGCGGCCTCGGAGTTGGTGTACGGACCGCGCCCAGCCGGATGGACCGTCTCGAAGAGGTGACTCAATCGTTCAGCGAGGCTAGGTGCGGCGTTTTCGGCCTCATCGTCACCCATGTCCGGCCTTCACCTCCGCTCCCCTGGGCTCTGGGCACAGAAAGAAGCAGATTAGCGCCAGCTAACCGCGTAGGGAAGATGAATCGGATCACATAAACTGCGGGTTGACAGCGCCGCCATGAGATCACTTAATGTGGCTCCCGCCACAAACTGCGGCTAACGCCGCTGGTGAAGGCCCTTTCGTCGGGCGTGAACCCGCAGTTCGTGGGCACCGCAAACCCTCACGGTGGGAGCCCCCTCATGTCCATGGTGACGCATGTCGTTCACACGTTGGTGAGCATCGCCGCTGATGTTCCGAACCCCGCGCCGGCCGATCCAACCGGCGGCTCGAACGGCATCAGCCTTCTGCTGTCGTACGTGAAGTGGGGCGCACTGATCGCGTGCGCGATCGCGGCGTGCGCGTCAGGCGGCATGATGGCGATCGGCAAGCTGTCCAACCGCCCGGACACCGCCGAGAAGGGCAAGTCGGCGTTCGTGTGGTCGCTCGGCGGTGTGATCGCGACTGCGATTGCCATCCCACTGGTCAACAGCGTCTTCGCCGCTGCCAACTGATCCGGCGTCCGCGATGAGTAACGACTTCCTGGCGAAGCCACGCCGGGGCGGTAGAGCCGTGCTGGTCGGCGCAGCGCTGCTGACTGTTCTCGCGATCGGCGGCACCATCAAGCTGTCGACGGCGAAGCCTGATGTACCGACGGGCACAGCAATCGATCCGGGCGCGACCACGAGTCCCGCCGCCGCAGCCTCGATTTCGGCACCGCCCGTCGTGCTTGGCCCGGTGACGTTGGTCCGGGGATCCCGCGTCCTCAATGGTGTCTCGGTCGGATACCCGCATTCCACGGTGGGATCGGTCTCGGCCGCCGCCGAGTACGCGACACAGTTCGGGTCGACGCTGGAGCCGGATCGAGCCGCCACCGTCGGGCGGATCATTGCCGATCCTTCCTTCGAGCTGGCTCCCGACTACTTTGCCAAGGGCCCGGTCAACACGCGCAAGGCTCTCGGGATGTCGGCCAGCGGCGACCTGCCTCAGGGCGCGTCGGTCGCGCTGAACCCCGTCGCATACCAGATTCGGGACGTGTCTGCTGACAAGGTCGTCGTGCTGCTCCTCGGCTACTACACGACCAGTACGCCGGGCCAGGGCATCAAATCCGAGGTCGGCGTGTGGCCGCTGGAGATGCACTGGGCCGATGACGACTGGAAGGTCCTCAAGCCTGGGGTGACCAAGGAGACGGACTACAACCCGCTCGCGGCACGACCCGGCACAGCTGACGCGATCGCCAAGGGCTGGCAGGAGCTTCGGCGATGATCACCACCTGCGATCCGCTCACGAATCCCACCGGGTGCACGCCGGGTGACATCGTCGGCGACGTCATCGGGGGTGCTGCCTCCTCGGCGTGGGAGTCCGTGTGCAAATCGTTCGCCGATGCGGCCACCGGCCTGATGAAGCAGTTCGCGGACGTCTTCGTCGCTATCCCTCCGGTCAACGTCACATCTGGCGGCGTCCGAAGCGTGTACGCGATCAGCCTCGGCCTGGCTGCGTCGGTAGCCGCGATTCTGCTGCTGGGTCAGGTGATCCGTACGGCATTCACGCGTGACGGGTCGGCGTTGGCACACGGGTTGGTCGGCCTCGGCAAAGCTGCGTTGGCGTTCATGTTGACGCTCACGGTCGCCGGGACGAGCTTGCTCGCAGCCGACGAGCTGACCGCATACATAGTGAACAAGGCGTTCGGCTCACCGAAAGGCTTGCAGGACAAGCTGACTGCGCTGTTCTCATTTGACCCTGGCTGGTATCCGTCTCTGGTCCTTGTCCTCGCCGTGCTCGGCATCGTGCTCATCGTCGTGTTGTGGTTTGAGCTGCTCCTGCGCAACGCGGCGATCGCTGTGCTCGTCGCCACCTCCCCCATCGCTGCCGCGGGACAGGTGTCCGAGACGACGAAGACGTGGTGGTCCAAGCTCGTCTCGGCCGCAGTCCAGCTGATCATCCTCAAGCCGATCATCGCCCTGGTCTTCGGCCTCGGCTTCAGTATGGTCGGCCAGACCGACAGCAAAGAAGTCGGAACGCTGCTGGCCGGAATGCTGATCCTGCTGCTTGCGGCACTCGCGTGGCCCGCGATCGGACGATTCTTCACCTTCGCCTCGGTGCAGACCGGCGGCGGCGCGGGTCTCGGTGCCGCGCTCGGATTCGTCGGCGGGAAGATGTCGGGCGGAGGCGGACCCGTCGGCGTCAACCCTGCGCAGTTCAGCCAAGCGGCCGAGGGCCGCACCATGGCGGGCTTCGCCGGCGGCGGGAGTGCCGCTGGAGCGGGCGGTTCCGGCGCGGCCACTGGCGCAGCCGGATCCGTCGCGATCCCGCTCGTGATCGCCAAGGCCGGAATCGACATGGCGCAGAAAGCCGCGAACTCAATGACCAACCGCATGGAAGCGACGGCCGGTCATGCCGGTCTTCACACGACCGTGCCGTACGCACCGCCCGGCGGCCATGTCCAGCACACAGCCCCCGTCTCGGCTGCGGCCACGGCGGCTGTCCAGGAACGGCCCGAAGCACCACCCGCCCCAGCGGCGGTGCCTAATCTGCCCGACCAATCGCACCGCAGCCCGATCGAGGAGGTCGGTAAGTGATGACCACCGACAACGACAGCCCGAGCATCCGCACCTACTTCGGCTGGCAGCAGGAGAAGGTGGCCTTCCTCTTCGGCCTATCAGCGCAACGGGCGCTGATGATCGCCGCCTCCGTTCTGTTCGGCATCTGGCCGCTCGCCGCGTCACGCATGAGCGCCGCCGTCGTGTGCTGGCCGGTCGCCACGGCGCTCGGCGTACTGGCGTTCCTACGACTCGGCGGCCGGACGGTCGACGAGTGGCTCGTCGCCTTCATCTCGTACCACTTGGTCAAGTCCCGCAACCGGCACAAGTTCGCGTCCGCCGCCTTCGCCCCCTCCGCCGGTACGGGACCGAAGCCGATGGACCTGCCGGGCGTACTCGCGCCCTTGAAGATCCTGGATGCTCAGATGCCCGGCGGCGGTCCGCTCGCCGTGGCATACCACCGCCTGGACCGCACCTACACGGCCGTCGCGAAGGTGCGGTTCCCGGGTATTGGGCTGGTCGACTCGCAGCGGCGCGATCAGCGGGTCGCAGGTTGGGGTGGGCTGCTGTCCGGGCTGTGCACCGAGGGCAATCCCATCGTGCGGGTCCAGGCCCTGCAGCGGATCGTGCCGGAGTCTGGTGCCGCTCTGCGGCGCTGGCACGCCGACCATGTCTCCGACACTGCACCCGCGGCCGCCGTGGAGATCACGTCGGGCCTCCTCGCCACAGCGACCCTCGCGACGTCGCAGCGTGACGCGTACCTCGCCTTCACGATGGATGAACGGCGAGCAGGCACGGCGATCAAGGGCGCCGGCGGCGGGACCGCGGGCGCCGCGGCGGTCCTGACTAGGCACCTACGGGCGTTGCAGTCGTCGATCGCCGGCGCGGACCTGCAGATCGAAGCGTGGCTGGGGCCGCGCGACCTCGCCGAAGTGCTGCGGACGGCGTTCGATCCGCACTCAGGACGCCACCTGGCCGAGCGCCGGGCCAACGCGACCGCTCCCCTCGCCGTTGGAGGCGGTCTACCTGCTGGCATCGATCCGGCGCTTGCAGGTCCGGCTGCCGCCGAGGCGAAGCCGAATGTGTACGCGCACGACGGCGCGCAGTCGGTTACGTACTGGGTGCACGACTGGCCCCGCAACCAGGTGTACTCGACGGTCTTGGCCCCGCTGCTTGGGGAGGGGCAACACCGCCGCGCCTTCTCGGTGCACATAGAGCCCCTCGGCCCGCGCGAGGCCGAGCGGGAGGTGATGCGGGAGCGGACGGCTCGGTCGGTCGCGGTGCGGATGCGACAGCGCACCGGGCAGATCGTGCCCGAGCATGAGCAAGCAGCGCTCGACCGCGCCCAGGCGCAGGACGCCGAACGGGCCGCTGGACACGGTCTCGTGCGATTCACCGCGTACGTGACCCTCACCGTCACCGATGTGGAGGAGATCGAGGACGCTTGCGCCGCGCTGGAAGCCGACGCCGCCGCTGCGCGGATCGAGATACGCCGCATGTGGTACGCCCAGGACGTGGGCTTCGCCATGAGCGCGCTGCCGCTCGGCTTCGGCCTGCCCAAGAAGCGTTGGTGACCGGCCATGTTCCGTAAGAAGGGCCCCGATCTGCCAGTCACCGACATGGCGCGCCTGCTCAGCACGACAGCCATTGCCCCGGGCAAGCCCGCCCGCGTCAAGACTGTTCGTGAACGGACCGAGCCAACTCCGCCTCGGCGTGGGTGGGCACGACCGTTCGCCGGTCGGGCACCCATCACGCCACCGATTCCGACGTTCCGCGGCTCGACCGGCCAGATTCAGGGCCTCTACCCATGGCTCTACGGGCAGTCGATGCCCCCGGTCGGCGTCTACATCGGCGTGGACTGTCTGTCCGGCGGCGCGTTCTCCTGCCATCCGATCGAGTGGCTACATCGTGGTCTGATCACCAATCCCAACCTGCTCATCACCGGCGTCCCCGGGGCTGGCAAGTCCGCGACCATCAAGGCGATCGCGCTTCGGCTGATGGCGTACGGCGTCAAGACGTTCGTCCTTGGGGACATCAAGAACGAGTACGCACCCCTCGCCCGTGCGCTCGGCGTTGACCCTGTCGAACTGGGTCCTGGCCTTGGCGCGCGGCTCAATCCGCTCGACTCCGGGCCGTTGGGAGCCAACCTGCCCACCGAGGCCGAGCAGCTGCGGGAACGGCTCGACGAGATCCACCGTAGGCGGATCAGCCTGCTGTCCTCGTTACTGGTGATGCGACTCAGCCGCGACCTGACCCCTACCGAGGAAGCGGTCCTGTCGCTGGCGATCAAGCACGCCTCGGGCCAGGCCATCGGCGCGTCCCGGCTTGCCGATCCGACCATCCCCGAGGTGTGGTCGCTGTTGCGTGACCCGCTGCCGGAGATCGCTCGCGAGTTGCGCGTACGCGGAACCGACGAGCTGCGCGAGATGATCCGTCCGGCGGCCGACGCCCTGGGCAACATGGTCCAGGGCTCACTTTCCGGCCTCTTCGACGGGCCGACCACCGTCCGGCCCGACTTCAACGCACCCATCCAGACCGTCGACCTGTCCCGCATCGACGGCCGTGGAGACGAGACAGTGGCGATGACGCTCGCCTGTGTCAGCAGCTGGGGTCAAGCCGCCATCGATGAGCCTGGCGGCCCAGTACGCCTCGTCGTACGCGACGAGCTGTGGCGGGCGATGCGCGTACCGGCGATGATCCGCAAGGTGGACTCGGATCTGCGACTGTCTCGGGCTCAGGGCACGATCCAGGTGCTGGCGACCCACCGCCTGGCCGACTTCGAAGCCGTCGGCGCCCAGGGCTCCGAGGAGGTCACTATCGCCCGGAACCTCATCGCAAGCTGCGACGTACGCATCTGCCTGCGTCAGGACACGGCTCCCCTGGCGATGACCAGAGACGCAATCGGCCTGACCGACACCGAATGCGCACACATCGCCTCCTGGTCCGGCGAGCAACTCGGCCGCGCCGTATGGAAAATCGGGCGGACATCGTCCCACGTAGTTCAGGTCGTGTTGTCGCCCCAGGAGCGCAGGCTCTACTGGACCAACGAACGGATGTCTGTCTGATGCAGACGGAGGTCACGACAGCGCGCACCGGAGCCCTCGACGGGCCCGCCGAGTACGCCATCGTGGCCGGGCTCGGCCTGGCCGCAATGGCCACGATCGGAACGTGGCTCACGGGCCAGATCTCCGGGTTGCTATTCCGCCTCACTTGGCCCAGGGCAAGCTTCTCCGACTCGTTCGCCGTCGCCCTCAGATTGCCGGTGAACTGGCGGGACCCTCGCCAGGCTTGGCCGGAAGCGGCCCGGAACGATCTGCCGGGGACATTCGGGATCTACGTCGCGGCGTTGCTGGTCCTCGCCCTGATAATCACCATGGTCGTGGTTGTCGCCAGGCGTCTCGCCCGCAGTCGGCAGCTCCGCGGTTTCGCATCGCGCCAGCAGCTCGAAGCGACCCTCTCTCGGCGCGCCGTGTTCGCCCGGACTCCTCGGCTGCGACCGAGCCTCACCGGCCAACCGCAAATCGAGGACATCGCAGTCAGCCTCGGCCGAGCGGTCCCGTCGCGGATCGAGCTGGCCGCCACCGTCGACAACTCTGTACTTCTTCTCGCCGCACCGCGACAGGGCAAGACCTCGCAGGTAATCATCCCGTGGCTCAAGGACTGGCCCGGCCCGGCGCTAGTCACGTCGGTCCGCCCAGACGTCCTCCACAACACGCTGACGCTTCGCCGCGAGCGCGGCCCAATAGCGATCATGGACCTCAGCGGCGACATCGGCGCGTGCCGGTTGCGATGGTCGCCCCTGGACGGATGCCGCGAGTTCGATAAGGCTCGCGAACGCGCCGACATCATGGTCACCGTCGGCAAGACGGACCACTCCGACTCCACCAACGCGGGATTCTTCGGCCTGACCGCCACGAACCTACTCGCCGGCTGGCTACACATCGCCGCCGTCACCGACCGCACCCTCGACGACGTTCTACGCTGGGCGCTCAACGAGACCGACGACGAACCGGTCAAGCTCCTCGCGGCAGCCAATGGTGCGCACCCGCACGTCGGGCCGATGCTCGAGACGATCTACAACTCGCCCACCGAAACCCGCTCCAACATGTGGGCCACGGTCTTGACCGGCCTCGGACCGCTGCTGACGAAGTCTGCTCACGACACGTTCTGCCCGGCGGCCGGAGAGTGCTTCGACATCGAGGGCTTCCTGCGCAGCAACGGAACGATCTACCTGATGGTCAGCGAGAAGCAGGCCGCACAACTCGCGCCCCTCATCTCCGCCTTCGTCGACGAAATCACCATCATCGCCAAGCGCCTCGCCGACGTCTCCGACGGAGAGCGACTCGACCCACCGCTCGGGTTGTTCTTGGACGAGGTCGCCAACGTCGTTCCACTCCCGAGTCTCCCGGCCCTGATGTCGTACGCCGGAGGCTCCGGCATTTTCATCATCGCCGTTCTGCAGAACTTGGCCCAAGCGCGGCAGCGATGGGGACGCGAACGCGCAGAGATGCTGTGGGGCGCAGCCACCGTGAAGATCGCCCTCGGCGGACTGACCGGCGACGAACTCGAGGACCTCTCCCGGCTGGCCGGCGAGTACCGCGAGACAGTCACGACACCGCAGCGTGGGCCAAGCGGTACCAGCTTCAACACGCACGTTGTCGACCGCAAGACGATCAGTTCCGACGCGGTGCGGACTCTCTCCGAAGCGAAGCGGGAGGCTCTGATCATCCACGCCACCACCCCTGCAGTGAAGACCCGCATGATCCGCCACTACGAGGGCCCCGACGCGAAGGCGTACGCCGGTGCCGTCGAACAGGCCCGCCACCTTCTCAGGGAGGGCCGGTGACCGAGATTGACCAGCGCAACCCGCCGATCGCCCGGATGCGACCGGGCGGCCGAGCCGACGGCATGCCACCTCGCATGCGTAGAGCCGGGGACCGACAGTCCCGTGGTCGCGGAACGCCCCCTCTGCGCGAGTGGCACCAGCTCACCGCAGTCGAACGTAAGACCGCCTGGGTAGAACTCGTCGAGTGGGCCATCTGGCTCCACGATCGCTACGAGCTGTCGCGCGACAGTCGGCTGCCGGACTGCTGGCCTCAGCACCCCGGCCTTGTCGAGGAACTGTGGACGCTCAAGGCCTGGCGCGAGGAGATCTACACCGCGACGGAACCCTCCGCCCAGGCTGCCCGCTACTGGCACGCCGAACTGCGGCAGGTTGTCCAGGCCGCGAAGACCTTCTACGCACCCGGATGTCGGGCCGGGCACAAGGCCACACCCAAACTCGCGGCCACCGACGTCGAACTCCGAACGGTGTGGCTCGGCGGCGACCCGCTCCTGGGCGTACCACCGTCGATGTTGACGGCCAGCGGCACGACGAACGGTGACGTGCTCGCGGACTCGATCATCCGCGACGCCCTCCAGCGTGGGGACGCGCGGACGCTGAGCGAGACCGTCTGCGAGTGGGTCCGCTACCGCGAGCACTGGTGGGCGCTGCACGACGGCCGCTGGGTGCGGGTCGACGACCCGCTCACTGTCGCGATGCTCGATGCCAAGGCCGAAGAACTCGCCGCTTTCGACCAGGCCGCAGCCCGGTTTCGGCTCTAGGAGGATCAATGTCCTATCTGACGGTACGCGCAGAGCAGGCACTCATCGGCGCCATGCTTTCCGACGACGAACTGCCGTCGATCGTTGACCGGCTCAAGCCCGACGACATCGGGCACAACGTCGCACGAGCAATCGTGACCGCGATCCGGGAGCTGCGGGCAGCCTTTGACGGTCCGCAGCTTGTTGCCGAGGTGGCGCTGCGCGTCAATGTCGTCGGCGTCGACGCCGAATGGCTCGAGCAGTTGGTCGAGCAGCGACCGCGTGTCGATCACGTCGCGGCGTACGCGCGCATGATCAAGGAGGCGTCATTCAAGCGGAGGGTCACCGCGCACGCGGAGGGGATCGCAGCGGCAGCGGCTGCAGGGCACACCACCGGGCCGGCGGTTGACCACCTCGGGCAGCTGGCGCAGGTACTCGCCGAGCACGCGATTGCCTACGCGCCGTTTACCGACGACCACCAACGGCCCGATCGCTTCGCCAGCTCCCGGCACTTGACATCGGCGGCTGCCTCCGGAGCCGAACGAGCGACCAAGGAGGACCTTATTCTCGCGGACCTGCTCCGCAACCCGGAGCTGGCCCGAGAGCTCGCCACGCTGCTGCCATCTGAATCATTTACGTCCGAGCAACGACGGAATGTGTACGAGACGATCGTCAGCCTGGCATACGATCACGAGCCCATCGACGAGATCATCGTGGCTTGGACGCTGGCCAAGCAGCGGACGGCGGACCGGCTCTACGGCCTTGCCATCCCGGAAGGAGCAGAGCCGGACACGGCGTACGTCGCTCGGCTCGCCCGAGTCGACGTCGACTTCGGCACCGCGATCGCGGTCGCGCGGGAGATCTACGCAGCCGACGTGAGGGCCGAGCTGACTGCCCGAATGAGCAGTGCCCCCGTCGTCGAGCACGCCATACATCGGAAGGCGGAGATCTTGCCCGCCCCGGCACACGACAACGGCGTCAACCCGCCTCAGATCCGGCTGTGAACGAGGCGATGAGATGAGAACATCCACCCGAGTCCTGTGGCTCAGTCATGCGCAGATGCGCGACATGCAGGAGGCACGGCTGGTGCGAGTCGTACGCAGCGTCGAGCAAGAGCCTGCGTTCGTCGCTTACGACGGGAGTTGGTGGGCCGGCGGCGTACTCGGCTGGTTCCGCATCGACGAGAAGGATCCCGCAACGGCCGGGCTGATCGCCGAAATCGAGGAGTACGCCGCCTGGATGGACGAAGCCGACGCCTGAGGAACCGCGAACGAGAATGCCCCGGCCGTTCGTGGACTCAAGTGCGCACCCTCCAGTGCGCACTTGAGTCCACGAGTGCCAACGCCTACCTTTCATGTCAGTCGTCCGAACTGACTCAAGGCAGGTGTCGATGCGCACGACGGGAGCCACCCAACCGGGTCCTTCTGTTCTGGCGGAGCTAGATTCTCTCTCTCAGCGAGCCAGGGGACGTGGCTCGATCGAAGACTTCTATCGCGTAGTTCTCGCATTCATGTACCTCCATCGCGTCGCGCCTGGCCAGCTCAACCAGCTCGCGGCCGACAGTCCGAAGCACGAGACGCCGGACGTCATCCTTCAGCGCATCGCCAGACTTCTCCATGTGGCCTTGTCGAGTGATCGGCTCCCGACCGCCATCGTCCCGGCGCTGACTGCGATCCACCCCGGGAGCCGTGAAGACGTCAATCGTCTCGTCACCCTTACTCGGGACCTCCCCACCCACGAGTTCGAACTCATCGTGCACCGCCTCGCAGCCCGCTCACGGTACGTAACGCCACTGACACCGCCGTCCGTCGCTGACTTGATGGCCCGGCTCGCCGTGGACGGCCAGACCCGTCCAGCAGTTGTCTACGATCCGTGCGCCCGGGCCGGCGAGCTCCTCACGTCCGTCAGTCGCCATCTCTCGAAGCCGATTGAGGCGGTCGCGGACAGCCCCGCGCCCGAACTGCTCGCCTATGCCGGAATGAACCTGCGGTGGCAGAAAATGCGCGCGACCACCCGCCTGGATCATGCACCATGGACTCGTTCTGATCGGACGGCGTTCGCCGACGTTGCGCTGAGCAACCCGCCGTTCAACGCCAGCGGCGGGAACCTTCACACTCCCACCGATTTCAGCTGGCCCTTTGGAGCCCCTCCCGACAACAGCCAGAACTTCGCATGGCTGCAGCACGCCGTGGCATCGCTACGCCCTGGCGGCCGCGCCGTCGTCCTTATGCCGCCGAGCACCTTGTGGTCCGCCGTACCGAGCGAGGCCACGATCCGCCAACGGCTGATTGAGGCTCGAACCGTCAAGTGCATCGTCACCTTGCCGAAGAACACGTTCAGAACAACCGCAGTCGCACCGGTGGCCTGGGTTCTCAGTCCACCGGGCGAGTCCGGAGATCACGTCCTGTTCATCATGGCCGACGAACTTGGCAAACGCGTCGGCCAGCGTCCCATGCTGTCGACGAATGATCTCGATGCCATCGTCGCCGCCTACGGTCAACGCGACCGCACGCCCACTGTGTCGCCCAACATCCCGCCAGGCCTCAGCATGGCGATCCCCATGACCGCGATCCAGGAGAACCGGTTCTCCCTGAACCCTGGAGACTACAGGCGAATCATGGAGGAGCAGGACCAGGGCGGCACCGTCGCCGATTCCCTATGCGAGGGTCAATACGACCTCGACATGTTGCGCAATGAGGCCGCCGAAGCAGCCGAACGCGCCCATACCTCGAGCTGGCGAACGCCGCTGACGACCAGTTCAACGCAGCTTCCCGGCAGTTGGCGACGTCTGCTGCTACGCGACATCTGCGAGATCCAACCAGGCCCGTCGGCCACGAGGCTCCGGGCCAACGAACGTACGCCTACCGGCACGGTTCACGTGGTGATGCCCAAGCATTTACGCGACGGCCGAGTCCATCCCAGCGACGACGAACGCGTCTCCCACGACAAGGCGAAGACCCTGTCCGATTTCCGCGTTCGAGCCGGCGACATCGTATGTGTCAGGACGGGAACTCTGGGCAAAGCGGCCGTCGTACACCAGAACCAGGAGGGGAGCGTTCTGCACACCAACTTGATACGCCTCCGTCTTCGCCCGGACACGCCAGTCGATCCCCACTACCTATTGGCGTACCTGTCGCAGGCTTCTACCCGAAAGTGGATCAGCGACAGAGCCGCCGCAGGATCACCTGTACCCTCCTTGAGTTCTGGTGCCCTGGGCGAGCTGACGATCGCCGCGCCGACACTCGACGAACAGGCCGAGATCCTCGACGTTCTGTATGCATTGGCTGATCAGACAGCCGCACATGAGCGACTAGCGCGGGCCTCTGCCGACTGGCAGAGCCGTCTGACGCATCATCTGCTCGGCGGTGGAGTCGTCCTCCGATGACAGCACGAGTGCGCAGAAGGAAACCCGGCCCGGCCACTCGGCCCGCCCCTTCCTCTTCCCGAGTCTTCCAGGCCGCGCTGGTGTCAGCCGCGGTGGCCGTCTCAGCCGCCATCCTCAAGGGACTCACTGGTGCCGGGGTCGCCGAGTCCATGCTGACCGGCGGTGGGGCCTTCGGCGGCGCTATGGGATTGGGCATCGCCGTTATCAACACCATCAGACGGTAGCGTGGCCATCCGGCGGCGGCGCGAAGCGACTCAGCCAAGCTGACCCGCGAGGCGCTCAGGAGGAACCCGAGGCAACGTTTACGTCGGGCCAGCTCGGCGATGTTGGTGCAACCCGCGCTCACGACCGACTAATACGGCGAATCGCCAGCACCACTCCGATGACGACGACGATCACCACCATAAGCAGACAGCCGAGGAACGCGAGTCGGATCAGGGTCAGCCCCGGCGATGACTGTGAGGCCGGCTCTGTGAATGAGGTTGCAGTTGGCACCGCCGTGCTCGGCGCTGTTGCGCTCGCTCCCGAAGTTGCCGAGAGTGCGTCCACGGGGTTGACGATGCCATATCCGTACACGGCATCGCGGCCAGCCGCACCACGATCTGTCGCGGTCACGGTCAACCGGTGAATGACGTCCGCGGCGGATAGCTGCGGATCCTTGGCGCGTAGGAGGGCGGCAACCCCTGCCACGATCGCGGTAGCGTCCGACGTGCCCGTACCGAGAAAGTAGCCGTGCTTAGCTCCAGCGTGCGAAACCTTTTCGCCGGGTGCGCAGAGTGCGACTTCCGGTCCCGTCACTGAGTGCGAGCTAAGGGACCCTTTGGAATCGGTCGCACACACCGCGATTACGCCCTCGAACTTCGCCGGATATTGCACCGTTGACGCCTCGGGCTTATTTCCGGCTGCGGCAATGATCACAACATCGTGCGCGAGTGCGTACTCAACCGCGACGCGTTCGCGAGGGTCGGGAGCCGAGTTACCCAGCGAGATCGAAATGACGCGGGCACCGTGGTCGACTGCCCAACGGATGCCAGCTCCTGTCGCGATGGAGTCTCCCTCAGCGGTGCCGACTCGCACCGGCAGGATCTTCGCCGCCGGGGCGACACCGTGTGTCTTACTGTGGCCCGCGATGAGACTCGCCATGCCAGTGCCGTGGCCAATGGCGTCGCGGCGTCCGTCACCGCTACTAGTGGACGACGACGTGCTGAAGTCGGCTCCCGAAAGAACGCTCCCGGAAAGATCTGGATGGCTGGCGTCCACCCCGCTGTCGATCACCGCCACGATGACATCGGCACCCTTGCTGAGCTGCTGTGCCTGGCTCAGCCGCAAGGCCGACGCGTACCACTGCCCATCGCTGAAATCATCGGCTCGCGCAGGAAGAGCGGACGACATCAACATTGTGATGGTGAGCACGGCAAGAGCCGATGCTCGCTGGGCAGTTGTTCGCACGGGGCTCACCTCCATCTGTCCGAAGCAGCTTCCCACGGGCTCGCCAGCTGCGTGAACCAGCGGTCGAAGGCATCCTCCTCCGGAGGGGCCGCTTCCTCGACCTGGGGCAGATCCTCGACAGAGCCAATCACCGGTGGTACGCCTTGAGCGACCTCCCACTCCTCTGTGCCCATGCGCTGGCGCTTCCGGCCGCCCTCGCCTGATTGACCGCTCATCGGAGCGCCGGCCGCACCGACCATCATGCCGTTGGGAGCGCCACCCCGACCTACGCCCGCTGCACCAGCGGCACCATGGGTACGACCGCCGAACGCCGTCGATGTCGGGGGAACGGGCATCGGCAGTATCCGTCCGGATCGTACCCACGGCCCCGGTAGGACGTACGCGCCGCCGCCTGGGGCAAGTTCGCAGACGCCCGGTGGAATCGGCAGCACCGACGGTGGCGTCGAGGGCGAGACAGCCACGGGCAGCGGGGTGCCGGTCAGCTCTGGACCGTTGTCCACGACAGGATTCGTATTCGGCACCGGTGGGACCAGCCTCGTAGTCGGCTTCGATGCTGGCTGCGAGGTCTCGTCCTTGCCACGGAACGTGGAACCGCCGTCGGTCGTCGGATCGGTGGACAGCGGCGTGCCGACTTCGTAGAACGTCGGCGTAGCCCGCGGAACCGTAATCGTCGATCGGTGATCCGCGATCGCCGCGTCGGTTTGCCGCATGACGAGCTGCGCCTTGTCGTTAGCCTTCGCGGCGGCGCTGTCCCACCACTCCGGCGTCCAGTCATGGGTGACAGACCGCCACTCCGCGTAAATCGGCTCGATCTTGGCGCGCGCTCTTGTGAGGCTCTGTGCCAGCCCAACTAGCGCGCCTGTGGTGCGGGAAGCGCACAGGGCGTCTTCCCCCAGCGCGGCGGCGTGCTTGTCCCAGGCCGCCAAGAATTGGGCAGCGGCTTGACCGGTCCACACTGCCGAGAGCTGATCACGCAGCACTAGCATCCGCCGGTATTGAGCCTCCAGCGCGTCTGCGAGACGGCGGTACGCGTCGATCTGTGCCCAAACGGCCCGAGAGCCCTCGTCCTTGACCATGGACCAGATTCGTGGCACGTCATATGCCTTCCAGTTCAGACAGAAGCCTGGGTAGGGGATCTGATCCGGTATCTGGCTAGCGGGAAGCGGCCCGATGAACTCGCTGGACAGGTTTGATCCCGCATTGGCGGAAGTTGATTCGTCCGCAGGCTCGCCGGCAGCGACGCTCGCGGCCGTTACGCGCTGGAGCTCCGCCTGAGACAGGATGTCGGTCTCCCGATAGTGGCTGAACACCTTCTCGGCGGCCTTGAGCAAGGCGTCCGCGTTGGCGAGGTGTGCGGGGACATTCGCCAGGAACATCTGCGCCGCATCTTGAATCGCTGCGCGGGCAGCGCTGATCTCTCCCGATGGGGATCGAGCACCGCTCACGAGCTCGGCCCCGAGGCTCTCCATAGCCCGTGATGCGCCTGGAGCGAGACCCTGCGCGACGTCGGCGTTCAGCGCGGCGATCAAGGCCGCGAACGCCTGCAGATCGATCCGGAAGTCCCCCACCGCGCGCCCCTCCCCGAACCACCCGTGCCGCATTACCGGACACGAAATGTCCCACGCTCATCGCGCAGGGTAGTCCACATGGGCCCAGCGGGGAAACCCCGTATCCGTCTGCGTGGATAGGTCCGGTGAAGTAGAGCGAGGGGAGGCAGAACGGGGCCGAGAAGCGCGATAGCCCGAAGGTTCGCGAGACCGCGGAGAATGTCGAGGATCTCGTGGGGGAGCGGCGCGCTCGGGTCGACGCCGAACTGCGCCGCCAGTTCGAAGCTTGGTACGCGTGAGTAGCTACCCCGTGGGAAGTCGACTCCGAGTCAGCATGAGGTCAGTCCTTCTCCGGCACGTAAACGCCACGGCCTTGCGCACCGACCACTACCCCGCGGAAGCGAAGCAGGCCGATCGCACGCGCCGCCGTTGATATGGAGACGCTGTAGAGGTCGGCGATCTGGGCGTATGAGGGCAGCCGCCCGCCGGGCGGATACTCCCCCTTGCCGATTCGACTGGCAAGGTCTTCGGCGATCTGTGCGTAGGACAACGGGACTGCGGGCATGGTGGCGCTCCTGGGTAGACGTCACCATTCGATCACAGTACTTAGGTCACCACTAGCACGTCTTGAACTTATGTCACTAAGTGCTATAAGCTGGCCGCGGCACTGGGTAGACACCGGGCCATCCCCGGGCGGGAAATCCCCGCCCGGGACCGATATCGGGAAGGACTGCGACTTCCCCGCCAGGAGGGGATATTGCGCAACGAACGGTTCGGCGCGGCGATGGAGGCCAGCAACTTAGGATTCGATGACCTGGCCATCAAGGTCGGCGCGCACATGAAGTCGGTTCAACGCTGGTACTACGAGAACCGAACTCCGCGGATGCGCCGGGCGAAGGCCGCGGCAGCAGCGCTCGACGTTGATGTCGCCTGGCTCTGGCCGGTCTATGCCGCAACGGTTCACTCGGGCGACCTGGTGTGCATGTATGACGATGTCGACGACGTGCCGGCGAAGCTCTGGAGAAGTCTGGCTCGGAGCGCCGCGGAGGTCATCTGGATCTCCGCGGCTCCAGGTATGGCGAGACTCCTGCCGTTGCTGCGTTCCAGCCTGGCCGTACAGGTAGCACGGGGAGTGGACGTCCGCCTGCGAATAGACATCGATACTTCCGAGGCGAGCCCACCAGGCCGAGTACAGAATCGCCACCTGTCCACGGAACCCGCCATGCTGCGCTTCGACACCACGATGATGGTCGTCCTCGACGCCCTCGGCCCGACGGTCAGTCGGACACCCGTGCTCCAACTGAGTAGGACACAGAACGGCGGGGTCTTCGACGCGTACGCCGATACGTTCGAAAGCCTCTGGGAAAGTTCCCCGCTCGAGACCGAGGAGGGAGACTTCATCGGCCCCTAGACATCGAGGTAGCGACAATCGCCGTTGACCTGAGCGCTCCCGCTGGGTAGCTTGAACCGCACTCGGTGTGATCTCGGCGCTCAGGGGGCGGTGCTGTGCGGGTCCTGTCGTTCAAGCCCGGCCATGACGGCACGGTCGCGCTGATCGACGACGGAACGCTCGTCTTCTCCTTCGAGTCCGAGAAGGACTCCTTCCCGCGGTACGCCGATCTCGCGCCTTCGACACTCCTCGATGCCCTGGAACATTGCGAAGACTTCCCCGACGCCATCTGCCTCAGCGGCTGGGTGAAGGGCTTCCACTCCGCCGACCGTCCGCTCGGCGCCGGATACTTCGGCTGGGACGACTCGCGAACCATCATCGCCACCCGACGGCTGCTGGGCCGTGAGGTTCGCTACTTCTCCTCGACGCACGAACGCTCGCACCTGATGTCCGCGTACGGGATGTCGCCGTATCCCCAGGGCGAGCCATGCTATGCCCTCATTTGGGAGGGCAACATCGGCGCGTTCTACGAGATCGGACCCGATGTCACCATCACACGGATCGCGCACGTGATGGATGACCCCGGCAACAAATACCAGTACCTTTACTCGCTGGCCGATCCGACCTCGGCGACCGTCAACGGCGGCTTTCGGTTCTCGAACGCGGGCAAACTCATGGCCCTGACCGGGTACGCCGACGGCGCTCCACTCACCGATGAGGGACGACGGGTCATCGAGTGGATCCTCAGCCGTACCTCGATCTTGCTGACCAGCCCGAAGGAACTGCTCGCCACCTCCGCATTTCACGACATCGGCCTGGACTCTCAGGAACTCCGTAACCTGGCTGCCCACCACTCCGCCGCGATCTTCGATCGCTTCTATCGCGTCGCGTCGCTACGACTGACCAAGGGATATCCGCTACTCATCGCCGGCGGATGCGGCCTGAACTGTGACTGGAATACCCGGTGGCGAGAGTGCGGGCTCTTCCCGGACGTGTTCGTACCGCCGTGTCCGAACGACTCGGGTTCCGCGATCGGCACCGCCGTCGATGCCCAACTGAGATTCACCGGATCGGCGAAGATCTCCTGGAGCGTCTACTCCGGACAGCCCTTCCTGGACGATCTCGCGCAGGCACCGGCCGGATTCCGTGAAGTGCTTCCGGATGTTGATCACCTAGCGAAGCTGCTGGCCGACGGCGCCGTCATCGCAATCGCACAGGGCCCAGCCGAGATCGGCCCCCGAGCTCTGGGCAACCGATCCTTGTTGGCCGCACCGTTCTCGACGAGTGTGCGGGATCGCTTGAACGAGATCAAGTCGCGCGAGGAGTTTCGTCCCATCGCACCAGTCTGTCGCGAGCAGGACGTCGGGCAGCACTTCGCCTGGTCGGGCACTAGTCCGCACATGCTCTACTTCCAGAAGGTGCTGGACCCCCGGCTCGCCGCAGTCACCCACGCCGACGGAACCGCGAGAACGCAGACCGTTGCCCAGGACGAGAATCCGCTGCTCTATCGGCTCCTGACCGCCTTCGCCGAACGCACTGGCGTCGGAGTGCTGTGCAACACATCGCTCAACTTCCCAGGTAGGGGCTTCATCAACTCCGCCCAGGATCTGGCGGAGTACGCAGCCAGCGCCCCCCTCGACGCCTTTGCCGCCGGCAACCGCCTCTTCGTACGGGACGACAGGTGAGGCGACGCGATGGCCAATCCGACTAGCGAGCTCGGCACGTACCTGCGCGAGTTACGCCTTCGCTCACGGCTGTCACAGCGCGACCTTGCACTGCTGATCGGCTTTCATGAAGCCGGAATTGCCAACATCGAACGCGGTGAACGGGCTCCTGGCGCCCAGTTCCTCACGCGCGTCATCGCGGCGCTGAAGCTCAAGGACGACGTTGCCGCGAGCATCTGGGCTCTGTATCGCCGTGTCCCCGGGTCTTCGATCACGGCAGCGGAGCGGGATTCGACTCTGTGTCCCTATCGCGGCTTGTCCGCCTTCCGCGAGGAGGATGCCGCGCTATTTCATGGCCGGCGGACGACTGTCCGGCGGATCGTCGCCAAGCTGAACCAGGCCGCACTCGTCGCGGTCGTCGGCGCATCCGGTAGTGGCAAGTCATCGGTCGTATTCGCCGGAGTCGTTCCGGCCCTCCGCACGACCGGACATTGGGACGTGGCCATGCTTCGGCCTGGACCTGACCCGCGTGCGGCCCTGCTCGCCGCTCTCGGCCGCAGCAGAGAGCCCGCAGATCTCGCTGCGGCGATCAAGCGGCGCTCACGGAGGGCCGGCGTCCCTCTCCTCGTCATCATCGACCAGTTCGAGGAACTGTACACCCACGCCCCGAACGAGGAGAGCATAGGCGCATTCCTTGATGACCTAGTCGGATGCGTGACGAGCACCTATCCGCATAGCGTCAAACTCTTGCTGACGTTCCGCGGTGATTTCTACGGCCGCGTGATCGGCCACCGGGGACTCTCGGACCTCCTACAGGATCGCGTCGTCCACCTGCCGCCCATGAGCCGGAACGAGCTCAGATCCGTCATCACGGAGCCAGCAAAAGAATCTGGACTCACTTTGGAATCCGGCCTCGTCGAGCGCATCCTGGACGACGCGGGGACCGAACCCGGCAATCTACCGCTGCTCGAGTTCACCCTCACGCGGCTGTGGGACCGCCGGACCGATGCGGTCCTGACAACCAGCGGCTACGAACAAGTCGGCCGCCTCCCGGGAGCGATCAGCGCCCGGGCGGAGGAGGTCTACACCTCCCTCTCCCCTGAGCAGCAGTACGCCGCGCGGCAACTGCTCGTTCGTCTGGTCCAAGTCGCGCGCCCAGAAGAGGATGGAAACGATGCACGGCGGCGAACTCCCATCGCCGAGCTCATCGGTCTGCCGGGCGTTGAGCAGGTAATTGCCGGGCTCGCAGCCGCCCGCTTGGTCGTGACTGACTCCAGCCGGCTGGGCGGCCCGACCGTGGAACTTGCCCACGAGGCAATCATTCGCTCGTGGGAACGCCTTCGCGGCTGGCTGGTGGAGGACCGCCAGTTCTTGCTCTGGCAGCAGCGCACTCGGCAGTGGATGCAGGACTGGCACCGTTCGACCGACCCCCGCGCGTTCCTCCTTCGTGGCGGGCCGCTGGACGAGGCGCGTCGGTGGTTCGCGGCAAAGGGGCGTGAGGCAGTTTCGCCAGATCTTCTGCCCTATCTCGACGCGAGCGAGGCGGAGGCGGTGGCGCAGCACCAGCGCCAGCTTGTCGATCTCGTCGATCAGCTCGCCGTTGTCGTGCCGAGCGATGTGCCTGGCCTATTGGCGAAGCTATCGGGCCACTCGGATCACCTCGCCGAGCATGCGCGCAGCCGCCTCGGTTTAGCGTCATTGCGGGAGCGCTGGCGTCTGCGCCTGCTTCTGGTCCAAACAGATCCGCAGCAGTTCGACGCGCTTCTCGATGACCTCCCACGACTGTGGCCGGACGAGCAGGTCGCCATACGCGACGCGCTGCGTCCGCCTTCCCCCGCACTCGCCGACAAGCTATGGGCGTACGCCTCGGACGCTCATGGCGCGCCATTGCTGGCTATCGCCGTCCTTCTCGCGGACTCGGCGGCCGACGACCCACGGTGGGCTGACATCGCCGACGAGGTCGCGCACGAACTCGTCCAGCAGAATCAGCTGCACCTGCGCGCATACGTAGACGCGCTTCGGGCAGCACGGCTGCACCTGCTGCCAGCCCTATTCACGCTGTTCGCCGACGATCGCGAACTCCGCTCAGCGATTCGCGAGACGCGAGCGGTCGTACTGCTCGATCTTGCCGCCGACCAGCCAGAGCTGCTCGCGCGCATGGCCACGGCCGCGCTGCCCCAAAACTACGAGGCCATCCTCGCTGAACTCGCAGCCAATCCATCGCCCGACGCCATTGATGCCTTGAAAGCGGCCGCGCACGCCGCGCCCACCGACGAGATGGACGAGAGCGATCGCGTACGCCTCGGCAGACGGCGGGCTGCAGCGTTATGCACAATGATGCGGCTCGGCGTCACGCCGGATCTGGACCAAGCGCTGGCGCCAGCTCGAGACCTTGAACTGATGACTCAGTTCAGCGTGCAGGCGGCCGACCGCAGGATCGACCCATCGATTCTACTATCTCACCTGGCCACAGTTCGTGAACCACTCGCACAACAGGCGTTACTGCTTGCGTTGGGAGAGTACGGCTCCGCACCGCACGGCATTGATGAGGCTATCGCTCGCCTCAACGACGACGACGCAGGCGTTCGAGCTGCTGCCCACTGGTTGCGACGACGCATAGGCGCATCAACGAAGCCCATGCCCCGAGCTGCCTACGATCCCACCGGTCGTCGGAGTTGGTTCACCGTCCACCACGACTCCCGCGACTTGACCTTCGTCGTGTTTCGGCCCGGGGCTTTCCGCATGGGATCACCGGAAGGAGAAGCCGAGCGTAGCGACTACGAGGGCCCACGGCATCTGGTCACGCTCACGCGATCGTTCGCGCTGGCCGACCGTGAGGTGACCCGGGCCGAGTTTGAGCATTTCATGGAACAAACGAAGACTGTCGGCCTGCCCAACATCGATGAGTGGAGTCCGTTGGGCTCCGAGCCGGTCGTGGCGCCCACCTGGTTTGAAGCCCAAAAGTACCTCGAGTGGCTGAACGTCCTTGCCCAGCGTTGGAACGGTGACCCGGGCCTGAAGGACGTTCCCGCCTTTGCCTTCCCGAAGAGCCTGCCTGAAACCGCCGCACCCCCGGCGATCTTCCGCCTTCCCACCGAGGCCGAGTGGGAGTACGCATGTCGAGCCGGCACCGACACGCCGTACAACTTCGGCAGCGACCGAACGCTGCTGGACGAGTACGGCTGGTTCGCCGACAACTCCCGCCTGAAGACCCACGAAGCCGCCATCAAGCGTCCCAACTCAGCCGGCCTGTTCAACATCCACGGCCAATGCTGGGAGTGGTGCCAGGACGGCTACGGTCCCTACGACGCCCAACCCGTGGCCGATCCCATCGGCCACGGCGATAGCGACCGCATGGTGCTGCGCGGCGGATGTTGGAACCTTGGCGCGCGCTACGCTCGGTCCGCCTGCCGAAATGCGCATATCCCGTCTAATCGCAACTACTACATCACCTTCCGCCTCGCGATGACCATCCCTGAGATCGATTCGTCGTGGCAGCCCTCCGACCCGAATCCACTGCCGTGGACCGGATGAAACGGCAGCGGAGCCCACTGCCCGCAAGTCGCATCGGCCTGACCCTCATGCTGTTGGGCGCGGCCGTGCTCGCGATCGGCCAGGTACACCAGCACGGCTTGACCTGGAGCGGATTGTTCGACGATCTTTACGCGAACTTCGGCTCGGAGCTGGTCGGCATGGCAATGGTCATCTTGCTCATCGACCGCTTCGCCGCCCGTAGGGAAGATGAACGTGTGCGCCGTCAGCTCGTCCGCGAACTTGCCAGCACCGACCGCGGCCTCACGACGCGCGCCGCCCTGGAGCTGGAGGCGAAGGGATGGCTGACCGACGGGACGCTGCAAGGAGCGCAGCTCAGCGGCGCCAACCTCTCCGGCGTACGCCTTGAGCGGGCACAATTGTCCGACGCCGCCCTCGCCGGGGCGACCATGGCCTCTTGCAATCTGTCCGGAGCGAGGCTTACCCGAGCAAATCTCGCAGACGCCAACCTGGACCGGGCGAACCTAGAGATGGCCGACCTCGCTGGCGCTGCACTGCCGCAGGCGACTTTGACCGACGCCGACGCCGGGCTGGCAAATTTCGTCCACGCAGACCTCTCCGGGGCCAAACTCGCCGGCACCGACCTGACCGGGGCCAATCTGACCGGATCCGATCTATGCGGCACCGACCTGACCCGTGCCGTCCTCACCCGGACGATACTGACCGCCGTACGCTGGGACGCGCACACACGCTGGCCCACCGGGTTCGAACCGGCAGTGACCGACTCACCTGATGAGGAGTAAGGCGATGCAGTTCATCTTGATCGCCCGCGACGGCACCGACGCGGGCGCCCTCGACCGGCGTCTCGCCGCCCGCGAAGCGCACATCGCGCTCGGAGACGAGCTCGTCGCCCGCGGCAACATGCTCTATGGCGGAGCGCTGCTCGACGAGAGCGACAAGATGATCGGGTCCGTGCTTGTCCTCGACTACCCGTCCCGTGCCGAACTGGACGAGTGGCTAAGAATCGAACCGTACGTCGTGGGCGATGTTTGGCGCGAGATCGATGTCCAGCCGTTCAGAGTGGGGCCCTCCTTCGCCGGCCTTCACCGCTGATTCGAGGACAGCCGAAATCAGATATCTGCCCCTCGTCGCGGGAGTGTCTGGCTCGATCATCGCGTCGGCCCACCTGCCGAAGTCCGCTTGCGCGGACCCGTACGCGGCAACGTTAGTGCGCCAGCCGAGGCGTCCGAGAAGGCCATGCGGATCATCGCAACCTGACCGCCAAGGATGGCCCGACGCTGCCATCTTCTCCCGCCACGAACGCATCTTTTCGCTGTCGAGTGACGCGTTCGTGACGTAGTCGGCCAGTAGAAGACTGCCTGCGGCCGCGGTCGCTGTGATCTCCGTCAGGAGCCGATCGCGCTCGGTCGGGGAGAGGAAATACAGGAGGCCCTCCACAAGCCACACGGCCGGCGTCTCGGGCTGGAACCCGCCGGCGAGCAACGGGCCGATCCAGTCGCCGAGGAGGTCGACCCCGATCATCTGAACAGGGACACGCGCTTGCTCCCCCGCCTCCGCCAGAAGCTCTCGCTTCAGCTCGAAGAGCACTGGCCGGTCGAGTTCGAACAGGTGCGTACTCGGCGGCAATCGCAGACGGTAACCCCTGGTGTCCATTCCGGCCGCGACCAGCACGATCTGACCGACGCCGCCATGCGCTGCGGCTTGGAGGATGGCGTCGTCGAAGAACCGTGTGCGGACCGCGAGGGCCGGATCTTCGACGCCCCGCTGCACCTCACCCTCGAAACTTCGCATGATCTTGGGGCCTAGATCAGTTGCGAGCAGAGCAGCCAATGGCTCCTCGAACAGACGATCTTTGCGATCATGCTCCCGGGCACGCATGGATGCGGTCCACAGCGCGGTACGGGCCAGTGGGTCCAGCTCGCTGCTCATGACTCGAATGTAAGGGCTTATTAGCAGACGGGCCAGTACGCCATCAGTGCGTCAATCGGCCAGTCGTTACTCACAGGCGGGGAACCGGACCCGGCAGATGCTGTTGGCCACGGGTCATCGGCGGAGGGAGCTGCTGCACTATCCGTTCATCGATGTTCGTTGGCCTCTCCTTCTTACGCGGTTGCTCGATGTGGCGACGGCGAGACCCGACTGCGAGCCTCTCTCGGTACGCTTCGCGCTCGGCCGCCTTCGCAGTCCGAATGCGCTCCCTGACCGGATCGGCAGTACGCCACGGGCCGCCAGCATCTGCGTCGGAAATCCGATGTCCTGCGCGTCGCAGAGCCTGCGCCAGGTGGTCGGCGTACTCCATCCGCGTGACATCGTCTCCGAGTACCGGCAGCGGCGAGATCGCCCGCGCCATCTCCGTGCGAACGGCGGCCTGGTCGTCAGCCGCCAGCGAGCGGAATACATCGGCCGCTGCCGGGTGCAAGTCAATCGACTGCGGTTCGCCGAGGATCGCCGCCACGCCATGCCAGTACGCGCGATGGCCGGCCCGCCCTTCCTCCACGTAAGGACCGAGCGGACGCTCAGCTTCGTCACCCGTCACCTGATAGTTGTCGCGGTACGCAGCGACCACACCCACCCGACGCAACCAACGCTCCCGGTCCGTGGTGTCGCTCGGTGAGGCGCCGAAGACTGTGAGCCATGCGGGCTGTTCCAGCTCGGCGGTCCTGGCGAGTTCCTCTACTCGGTTCTGGATCGCGATCTCGACCTCGGCGATGTAAGCGCCCAACTCGCCGTGACGTACTGAATCCGGAACGCGCACCCATGGGAGAACCGATCTGTCATCGGCCGCTCGGTGCCAACGCCGGGCATCACTGTCGAGCAGCGCATCGATGCGCCAAGCGAGCACCTGCGCGACGCTCTCGGCCGAGTTCGTCTCACGTTCGCTGATCACCTGCCGGAGCAGAACACCCGGATCCCAGCCATCGTCCTCGCCGCGGCGCAATGCGCGATGAAGAGCACCGACAGCGGTGTCGTCTGCCGCCTGCGGACCGGCCAGCATACGTACGAGCGTCGCATATTGCTGTACAGCAGCCTTTTCAACGGCGAACTGAAGACGAGGTACGAGCGTCGTGAGCGAGCCTGCCATCCGCTGTTCCTCGCGTATCAGCTCGGTCGCCGAACGCTCGGCACCTTCGCGGCCGATGATCTGCTCAAGCACCTCGCAGGCAGCCAGCGCGTCCGGGTCCCATTCGGTTCGGTCCAGCCGATGGTCCTCATCGACCGGTAGCACGTCGTGCGTAGCAACGTAAAGCCGTGTTGACAAGCGTGCCCGGGTCGCCGCGACATACAGGTGCTCCCTCGCCATCTCCTCGGTGACGAGAACATGCGAGGTGTCGACGGTCGCACCCTGGGCGCGGTGGGTCGTGACGGCGTAGAGCAACTCAACCTCGTTCACGGCGTACTGGGCGGGAAGCGTGACCCGGCCACCATGGACAAGATGCTGAACGCGGAGCCGGCCGTCTCGGTGCCGCTTGATCACTTGCCAAGGGTCACCGTTCTTGACGAAGTCGCGGCCGCCGTTGACGGTAAGGCGGCGCTGGTTCAGCCGCGTCACAATCCAGTCTCCGCGCCCGGCAATGTTGCCGTCATGCAGCCGGAGGCCATCACGCTCCACCTGCCCGGCGGCGACTCGATCGACGCGTGCCCGCGCGGCCAACGCTGCCGCATCTGTATTGGTCGCGGCGATCATCAGCGTCAGCTTCGAGCTGCGCATGTCGGCCTGCCAGCCCTCGTATGCGGCGTCCATCATCGCCTGTCTCGATCCGCCGGTGATCCGATTCCGATCCAGGTAGTACCTGACCGCACCGCTGTCGCCATCGCGTAGCTCCAGCGTTGCAGCAGCCTCGGTGGGGTCGTGAAAGCGGTGAACGGCGTCGAGTTCGACCGCGCCGATGTCGTGCGCGATCAGACGCAGAGCGCCGCCCGATTCCACAGCGCCGAGCTGTCGGTAGTCACCGAGAAGCCGGACGAGGGCACCTCGAGATACTGCGAAGGCGACAAGTGCATCGAGGTTGACGGTGCCGACCATCCCGGCCTCGTCGACGAGGATCATGTCTCCCGGCCCGACGGACCTGGCGAGTCCGCCGTCGGGCTGCGTGCGAAGATCGGTGAGGAACTTGTGCACATTCTCCGCGCGTACCCCTATGTCGTGGCCGAGCACGGCTGCAGCCGCGGCTGAAGATGCGAGCGGAACCACGCGTCGACCCGCAGTTTCAACCGCCTGTCGGAAGGCACGCATCGCGGTCGTTTTGCCGGTGCCCGCCGCACCGAGCCCGACCACCAGGAGACGCGGATCTTCGGCGAATGTCGTGACCAGGCGGCGTTGGCCGGCATCGAGGTCTGTGGGCAGAAGGTCGAGAGGGTCTGGGGGGAACATGCTGCTGGTCACGGTCTGAGCCGCGGCCAGGAGGCGTCGTTCGGCGTCGAGAACCTGCAAGCTGGTGTACCGCGTGGACGCGTGCTCCACGAAGATCGAGTCACCTGACGTACGACGCAGGCCGGCCGGTTCATCGACGACTGCGGGTGCCGACACGACGATGGTCATCTCCGGCGATACAGCGCGCTGGACGATCTCATCGATCGTCCTGCGCTGGTCGGCGAGGGTCGCGAACAATGCCTTGTCACGAATGATCCGCTCGACCTCCGCGCGCAAGTTCCAGACTGTCCACGTGCTGCGTCGCTCCGCGACGCCAGCCACAGCCAGCCGCGCCAGTTCCGCCGTATCGACCGGCTTAGGCTTGCCGGGCTGTCCGTCGCCTACCGCCGACATCACGGTTCGAACAGTCTTCGGCCCTGCTCGCACCACCCAGTCTCGGCGCATCGCGGCAAGGGACTGCGGCGCCTTCTTGCCGTCGCGGGTGTCGAGGTTCGCCTGTCGCGCGAGCTGGTGGGCGGTCGCGGCCGCCGGGTCATGACCATGGTTACGCCGATAGTCGCGGACAAGTTCGTCATAGCGGGTCTCGATCGCGGCACGCCTGCGGGAGAAGAGTTGGATGACATCGTCCGGAACTCCGACGATCTCCCGCACTGGCTCCCGGCCTCCAGCAGTGTCGCGACGGGGAGCGAAGCGAACCTTCAGACGAGCAGAGAGGGCCGTCTCAAACGCGGAGTTGTAGTGTTCGGATGCTGCGACGACGATCCGGTAGAGCGCGCGACCGTCGAGGGCACGCCATTTGCCGTCGACGCCGCACACCTTGTTGGCAATCGTAACGTGGGTGTGCAGGTTCGGATCGCCGGATCGCGAGTCGTAGTGATCGAACGCCGCAGCGATCAGCCCGTGCGTCTCGACCTGGGCGACGCCTCCAGTGCCGGTTCGCGTGAGCGCGGCGTGTTCCTCAAGCAGCCGCAGCGCAGAGTCCTTGGCCTCGTCGTGGGCGTCGCGGACGGCGTCGCGTACCCACGATCGAGAGTCGAGGGCCCAGAGTACGGCGGCGCTTTTCACCGGCGCGAAGACGATGTCGTACCCTGCGACGGCCGCGCGCTGCTGGCGCGCTTCTTCCCGACGTACCTTCTTGATCTTGGCTCAGAATCGATCTGACGGCGTTGTCCCTGGTCAAAGCGCTATCAGTCAACGGGCGGTTTGGCTGGCGGAACACAAC
>NZ_JBFBAZ010000070.1:0-39501 GCF_040682475.1 Hamadaea sp. NPDC051192 | reverse complement strand
CGCTGATGCCTCTCCAGCATCTCCGGCAGCAGCCGGTCGTCGGTGGCGAGCTTGGTCAGCACCTCGGCGGCTTTCGCCTTGCCCAGCTCACCCACTGCGGAGGGCAGCTCGTGCACGGTCTTGGCGATCACCCGGGCCTGGTCGACGGTCACGCGTCCGTCTGCCAGGGCCGCTTCGACCACCGGGACCGCGGGCAACAATCCCGCCAGTTTCGTCCACGCCTGTGCGTCGCGGTAGCGCATCGCCAGCAGATACGACAGCCAGTTCGCCGTGCCGGTCGCGCCCGCGTTGTGCGGGATGTCCCGGCTATCGGCCGCGCCGATCAACGTTAGCAGCCAACCAGACAACTGCTGGATCGCCGCATGAACACGGCGGACCTCGTCGGAAATCTCGGCGTCCGAGAGTGTCCACAGGGGACCGGTGGCCAGCTCGGCCACGCCTGCCTCCACCTGCGCCAACACCCCGTTCACAGAGTCAACGTTAGAACAGTCGTACGACACCTTCCAGGGGGTCAAGGTCACGAGAATGTGCCACGATCCTGACCGTCGTGCGTCCACAAGCGACAGACGTCATAGTGCGCCCGCCATCTGCGATTTCGTGTCCGATTCCGTGATCATGCGCCCGCTGTATGCGCGAAACGGCCCCGAGCGCAGACCTTCGGCGCATGATCTTGCGAATCGACCAGAATTCGCACACCACGGGCGCAGAGCCGCACTGTGAAGCGCACGCGCGTAGAACCGGACCGTGAAGCGGCCCGCGCGCAGAACCGCTTCGCGAAGCGGCACGGGCCCAGAATCGCACCGTGAAGCGGTCCGAGGCGGGTGGCAAGCCGGGAGGGATTATTGGGGAGTGGGTAGGTGGTGGATGTGCGACGATGACCGGCCATGAGCAGGCTGAACTCGATTGTGATCC
Organism: Hamadaea sp. NPDC051192; assembly: GCF_040682475.1. Taxonomy (NCBI): domain Bacteria; kingdom Bacillati; phylum Actinomycetota; class Actinomycetes; order Micromonosporales; family Micromonosporaceae; genus Hamadaea; species Hamadaea sp. NPDC051192. The sequence continues at coordinate 38,589 of NZ_JBFBAZ010000070.1, read as the reverse complement.
ACTGCCGCGACGCGTACGCCGCAGGGCCGTTCTGGTCGCTGGCGCTGGGTTTGCCGCCGGTGCCGGAGGACGCCGCGGCGTTGCGGAACCGCACTCTGGCAGAGGACGAATCGGTGTTGTTACGCGATCCGGACGGCCGTCAGCCGGATGTGTGGATCAGCCCGACCAGTGATCCTGATCGCGGCCGGGGACTGGTGCATCTCGACATCCGTCTCGACGACCTGGCCGAGTTGCAGGCGCTGATCGACGCGGGGGCCCAGGTCGCCTGGGAGGTCTACGAGCCGCATCGATGGACCGTGCTCGCTGCGCCGGACGGCGTACTGTTCTGCGCCATCCACCCCGGCTGAATTCACGAGTGCCTGGGCGGCCTCACATTCGGGCGTACGGGGTGGTGGAGAGCACGTCGAACGGCAATCGCAGCAGGGTGATGCTGCCGAGGTCGGCGTTCTGCTGCCGCACGGCGTCCAGCTCCGCGACGGTCAGCGCGCGGTTGAAGACGCGGACCTCGTCCAGCGCCCCGGTGAGCCGGTCGGCCCCGTCGAGGCGCGCTCCGAACTGCAGGCCGTCCACGGTGAAGGCGTCGCCGTACGTCAGTGAGCCCGCGATCGGCGCCGACCCGGACGCCACTCCGTCGACGCTGAGCGACAGGACTCCGGCCGACCGGGTGATCGCCAGGTGGTGCCAGGCTCCGTCGCCGAACGCGACCCGGCTCGCCGAGTCCACTGCGGATACGGTGCTGTCGCTCGCGTCGGTCTGCGCCACCAGGAACAGCCGGTCCTTGCCCGGTTGCGCCCGGAGCCACAGCTGCCGTTCGGTCGCCCCGACCCCGTACGCCCACAGGACGACCTGGTCGGCCGAGGTGGCTGTGGCGTTGTAGCGGAGCCAGGCGGTGATCGTGAAGTCCCGGTCGCCCAGGGCCAGCGGTGCGGCGTAGGACACCTCGACGGCGTCGTCGACCCCGTCGAGGGTCAGCCCGGTGCCGAACTTGCCGGTGGTGGTCAGCGCCGCCGACCCCCGGGCGTACGCGTGCGCGCAGCGAGCCGACGAGTCCGGTGTGGCGAATCCACTGTCCGGAGTGGATCGAACGACGTCGTGCTGCTGGGTGTAGCCGGAGTCGAACGACCACCACACGGACGGCGTGTCCGCCGGGAACCGGCCGCCGGCCGCCGTGGCCAGCTCGGCGTCGGTCAGCGCCCGGCGATAGAACCGCAGCTCGTCGACCGCGCCGGTCATCACGTTCGAACCGTCCGGTTTGGAACCGACCCGCAGCCCCAGGAGCCCGGCCGCCGGGTTCGAGGTGAGCGATCCGGTCAGCCCGCTGCCCACGGCGCTCAGCGTGTCGACGCCCAGGCGCACCTCACCACCGCTGCGGCGCAGGGTCAGCAGGTGCCACGCGCCGTCGCCGAAGGCGACGCCCGCCGACGAATCGGGCACGGCTGCGGTCACCGTGGCGGCATCAGTCTGCACCCATGCGAATATCCGATCCTGTCCGGGCTGTGCGCGTACCCAGAGGGAATGCTTGCCGCTCGTGGCGCCGAACGCCCAGACCAGCGCCTGGTCCGCGGAACCGGCGGTGAACTTGAACCAGGTCGCGATCGTGAAGTCCGCGCTGCCCGCGTCGAGCGCGGGCGTGAAGGGCGATTCAGCACCGGGGTGCGCGGCGTCGATCGGCAGCGCGGTGAAGCCGGTGGTCCGGCCTTCCGTGAGGGTACGCCAGCCGCCGAGCAGCGTGGCGGCCGAACAGTGGCCGGACAGGTCGTCGCTCAATGCCACATTGGTACGCGCCGGAGTGGCGGCCGTGTCGATCACGCTGAACGGCAGGTGCAGCAGTGTGTTTCCCCGCGCGGTCAGCCGGACGTCCGCCAGCGAGCCGGTGAACGGATCGCTCGCGGCACTGTCCTGTTTGGCGCCGAGCCGCAGTCCGCTGGGGGCGGTGCTCGCGACTGAGCCCACGACGCCGGACGCGCTGGCGCTGGCATCGTCGATGCTGAGCGTGATCTGCGGGCCGGACCGAGTGAGGGTGAAGGTATGCCACGCGCCGTCGCCGAACGCGGCGGCCGCCGACGAGTCCTTGACCACCGCGCCGACACCGCCCTGTTCGCCCTGGACCCAGGCGTACGCCTGATCCTGCGCGGGTTGCAGGCGCACCCAGATTTGCTGCGCCCCCGCGCCCATCCCGTACGCCCACAGCACTACCCGTGGTGCGGTAGCCGCCGTGGCGGTGTGCCGGAACCGCAGCGAGATGGTGAAGTCGTCGGCGGCGACGTCCATTCCCCGGGCGTAGGGGACCTCGGCGTAATCGCCGTCGCCGTCGAGCACCAGCGACTGGCCGGAGACGGTCGCGTTCCCCGCGAGGTACGCGTCGTCGGCCTGCGGCGAGGTGTCCGGCGTCGTCGGCCCGGCCGGAGTCGACGGCTGGGCGCTGACCTTGCCGGTGAACGTGCCGGCGATGCCGAGCGCGGTCGGCGAGATCCGGTTGAACCGCAGCTCGTCGGCGGAGAAGTTCACGCCGCCCTCGTAGAGGACGCCGATCTCGCCGCCGCCCAGCTCGGCCAGGTCGGAGTAGCCCGCCCGCTGATCGGTCAGCTGCCCGCCGGGCGCCCGCGCCCAGGTACGCCCGCCGTCGACCGAGTACCGGATCTGCATCACCTTGCGGGAGGCCGGATCGGCGGGGCCGGAGAACAGCAGGAGGTCGCCGGGCGTGGTGCGGTAGAACGACTGCGGCGCCAGCACCGCGCCTTGCACGTTCGGCGTCACGAGGGACGGCGCCGTCTTGTACGCCGGCATGGTCGTGCCGCCGTCGGTGCTGACCGCGTACGCGCGATGGTCGGCGTCGGCGTCGTTCCGTGCGTTGACGTACACCGATCCGTCCGGCAGCTCGGCGACGGAGACCTCGCCGGGGTTGAGGGCGTCCTCGGCGGCCACCCGGCTGGCGGCCCAGGTCGTGCCGCCGTCGTCGCTGTAGAGCACCCCCGGATAGGCCAGTCCGCTGACCGACTGATGCGCTCCGACGACCAGCCGTCCGGCGTACGCCCCATGGCGCAGCTGCACCCCGTGGGACGGACCGGTGGCGTACCAGCCGGAGGTGCTGCCGGTGAAGGTGGCGCTGATCGGCTGGGCCGCGCTCCAGGTGAGCCCGGCGTCGTCGCTGTGCTGCACCCACGGCAGTCGCAGCCCGCCGGGTGAGGCTGCGTTCGAGGTGGACACCAGCAGGACGCGCCCGGTCGCGCGATCGAAGACCGGAGCGGGATTGCCTCGGGTGTAGGGGACCGAGGGATCGGCCGGGGACCCCGACAACACCACCCGGATCGGCCCCCAGGTACGCCCGTCGTTGGTCGAGCGGCGTACGACGATGTCGATGTCGCCCCGGTCGGCGCAGCTGGGGGAGTGGCGCCCCTCGGCGAAGGCCAGCAGGACGCCGGAATCCGTACGCAGCAGAGCCGGGATGCGGAAGCAGCCGTAGCCGTCGGTGCCGGTCCGGAAGAGCACCTGCTCCGTGCCGACCGGTGACGAGGAGGACGCTGTGCCGCTGGCGACGGCGCTGCCGGGCACAAACGCCACGGTCAGCAGGACGGCGGCGAGCAATGTGGAGAGACGCACCGGCACAGGGTAGGCGGCGAAGCTTACGAATGCCTTAACTTCGTTGTGCCGCTTTGGTTCTGGGCTCGTACACCGCGCGGCTCGCCTCGATGTGCGGCACGTGCTCGATGGCCCAGTCGGCCAGCGCCAGCGCGGGCGGGATGAGGCTCTTGCCGACGGCGGTCAGCGAATACTCGACGCGCGGCGGCACCTCGGCGTACGCCTCCCGCGCCACCAGCCCGTCCCGCTCCAGGTTGCGCAGCGTCAGGGTCAGCATGCGCTGCGAGATCCCCGGGATCTGCTGATGCAGATCGGTGAACCGCAGCCGCCCCTGGTCGAGCGTCGCGACCACGAGCAACGTCCATTTGTTGCAGATCTGGTCGAGGATCTCGCGCAGCGTCGCGCCGCCGTCGCCCCGAATCAGGCAGGTGTGCTCGTAGTCCGACATTCCGCTCCCTGATTCTGACGGCTCGATTCTGACGGCGTTGTGCCCTACGTACATGCGTGTGCCTTTTGTGCGCCTGAAGAAACTGACGCATCATGAGGCTACTTACCAACGGTAACCATCCTGGAAGGGCCCTTCATGGACGTCGCCTACTGGATCCTGGCCGGGCTGCTCGCCCTGTTCTACGCGTACGCCGGCGGCAAGAAGATCGCGCAGTCCCCGGATCAGCTGCGGCCGATGATGGGCTGGGTCGACCAGGTGCCGCTGCCGCTCGTCCGCACGATCGGGACGCTGGAGGTGCTGGGCGCGATCGGCCTCATCCTGCCCAAGCTGACCGGTATCCTGCCCGGCCTGGCGATCGCGGCGGCGATCGGGCTCGCCTTGATCCAGGTCGGCGGCATCGCCCTGCACCTGTCGCGAGGTGAGGCGCGGCTGATCGGGCTCAACATCGTGCTGCTCGGGCTCGCGGTCGTCACCGCCTGGCTCGCCGCCGCCTCCTGAGCCCCGCCGCACTAGCCCTTGCGGTGCCGCCGTTGAGCGGCAGATCACGGATATGCCTGCGATCTTGGCCCAAGATTCCAGGCATATCCCTGATCCGCTGGGAAAAGGGGGTCGGAAAGGGGAGGTGGCCTGTCGGGCGACCCCGTTTGCGTACGGGTCTTGCCGTGAGACGGGGGGTTGTGCGTAGGGTGTTACCGGACGTTTACGGACCGGCCACTTCCGCCGCCGTACCGCCGGTGGCGCCGACCCCTCACGGCGATAATCATGATCTCTTCTGAGCAGTTCTCGCACGCGGGCGTCAGTCTCCGCCTCGATCAGGTGCTCCGCGTCTACGCCCACGACCTCAATCCGCATACGCTCGCCGATCTGCGGGGCGCCATCGCGTCCGGTCGGCATCAGTGGTTCCGTGACGAGTTCGCGCAGGCAGTCCGCGACGGCGCGTACCGCGTCGAGGAGTGGTGCGCCGCGGTCGGGACCTCCGGCGATTCCCCCGTCCGCGACCAGCAGCGGGTGGTGTGGGCGGTGGTCTTCCCCGACGACCCGTTCCCCACGGCCTGAACGGACTCACGACCTGACGGCTGTTGGGCATCCAAAGGGAAACTGATGGATGCTCGCAGTCCTCCTGACCGTCAGGTGATCTTCGTAGCCTGCGGCCATGCGGGTAGCGATCATCACGGAGTCCTATGCCCCGGACGTCAACGGAGTCGCGAACTCGGTGCTGCGGGTCTGCGACCATCTCCTCGCGCGCGGCCACGAGCCGATGGTCGTCGCGCCCCGTCCGCGCCGCCGGCTGCTGCCGCACGCGCCCACCCACGAGTTTCCCGTGTTCCGGGTGCCCTCGATGCCGTTCCCGGGCTACACGAACGTGCGGATCGCGCCGCCGAGCGGCCTGATCGCCGCCGCGCTGCGGGAGTTCCGGCCCGATGTCGTGCACCTGGCCAGCCCGTTCGTACTCGGCGCTTGGGGCGCGCGCGCGGCCGAGGCGCTGCGGATCCCGGCGGTCGCGGTCTACCAGACCGACGTGCCCGGCTACGCCGAGGCTTATGGCGTACGCGCTGTGCAGGACGCGGCCTGGCGCTGGATCGCCGCCATCCACGGCCGGGCGGCGCGTACGCTGGCGCCCTCGTCGGCGACCGCTCAGCAGCTGACCGCGCACGGCGTACGCGATGTCGAGCTGTGGGGCCGGGGCGTCGACAGCGGACTGTTTCATCCGTCGCATCGGTCGGACGAACTCCGGGAACTGCTGGCCCCCAACGGAGAGCTGATCGTCGGCTACGTCGGCCGGCTCGCCCACGAGAAGCGGGTGCACCTGCTCGCCGAGGTGACCCGGATGAAGGGCGTACGCGTGGTGGTGGTCGGCGACGGCCCGACCCGGCGCACCGTCGAACGCGCGCTGCCCCGGGCGCTGTTCCTCGGCCCGAAGAGCGGCCTCGACCTGGCGATGATCTACGCCGCGCTGGACGTGTTCGTCCACACCGGACCACATGAGACGTTCTGCCAGACGATCCAGGAGGCGCACGCCAGCGGGGTCCCGGTCGTCGCGCCGGCCTCGGGCGGCCCGATCGATCTCGTCGACCCGGGGGTCACCGGCTTCCTCGTGCCGCCCGACGACGGCGGCGCGATCGTCGAGGCGGTGGCTCGGCTGGCGGCCAGTCCCAGCCTGCGGCAGCGGATGGGGCTGGCGGCTCGGGTGGCAGTCGCCGGGCGTACCTGGGCGGCGCTGGGCGACGAGCTGATCGGGCACTACTCGGCGGTGCTCGGCCGGCCGGTCCCGGGGCACGACGCCCCGCAGCAGAAAACCCCACGGCGCGAGGCTCCCCAGCACGACGGCCGGCGGCACGACGGCCCACGGCATGAGGTTCCGGCGGGGCAGACGGCCGTCAAGGAGACTGTCCGATGAGGATCATCCGGCTGGCGAACTTCGTCACGCCACGGTCGGGCGGGTTGCGTACCGCTCTGCGTGAGCTGGGCGCCGGCTACGCCGCCGCCGGTCACGAGCCGATCCTGGTCGTGCCGGGCGAGCGGGCCGCCGACGAGCAGCACCCGCAGGGCCGCGTGGTGACGCTGCCCGGCCCCGTCGTGCCCGGCCTCGGCGGCTACCGCGTCCTGCTCGACAAGAAACAACTGGTACGCACACTGACCGAGCTGAAGCCGGACAGCCTGGAGGTCTCCGACCGGACGACGCTGCGCTGGACCGGGGCCTGGGCGCGGGAGCAGCGGATCGGCTCGGTCATGGTGTCCCACGAGAGCCTCAACGGGCTCCTCCGGGTCACCCGGCTGCCCGGTGGCGTACGCCGGAGGCTGGCGACCAGGCTGAACCGGGCCACTGCGCGGGCGTACGACCGGATCGTCTGCACCACCGAATGGGCCGCCGACGAGTTCCACCACGCCGGGGCGACCAACGTCGTCCAGGTTCCCCTAGGCGTGGATCTCGATCACTTCCAGCCCGGCCGCCGGTCCGCCGAGCTGCGTACCTCGTTGGCGGGGCCGGACGAGATCCTGCTCGTCTGCGCGACGCGGCTGTCGGTGGAGAAACGGCCGCAGCGGGCACTCACGACGCTGGCCGCGCTGCGGGCGCGGGGCGTACCCGCTCGGCTCGTGATGGCCGGTGACGGGCCCCTGCGTACCCGGCTCACGAAGGCGGCCGAGGGCCTGCCGGTGTCGTTCACCGGCTGGATCAGTGACCGGGCGGAGTTGGCGGCGTTGCAGGCGACCGCCGACGTGGTGCTCGCGCCGGGGCCGATCGAGACCTTCGGGCTGGCCGCGTTGGAGGCACTGGCCTGCGGTACGCCCGTCGTGGCGAGCGCCTCGAGCGCCCTCCCGGGCGTTCTCGGCTCGGCCGGCGTGTCCGCCCCGGGCGAGGACTTCTCGGCCGAGGTGCTCAGCCTGCTCGGCCGTCCCGACGCCCGCGAGCGGGCCCGGCGACGCGCCGAGGAGTTCAGCTGGGCGGCCGCCGTCCGGGGCTTCCTCCGGGTGCACGAGGAGTTGCCGTGAAGTACGTCGCGCTCGGAGATTCCATCACAGCCGGGTTCGGCGATCCGCTGCCGACCGGCGAATGGCGCGGATTCGCGGCGCTCCTCGCCGAGAGCCTTCCGGGTGCGACGTTCCACAATGTCGCGTGGTCGGGCGCGATGACCAAGGACGTCGCCACCGAACAGCTCGCCGAGGCCGTCGCGATCGGGCCCGACGTCGCGACCGTCCTCGTCGGCGCCAACGACACGCTGCGGGGGAACTTCGATCTGGACGCCGTCGGCGGCTTTCTGCGTACCACTGTGGATGGATTGCGGGCGCACGGGGCGGAAGTGGTGACCGCGTGCCTGCCGGAGCCGGGCCGGATGCTGCGGCTGCCCGCGAGTCTGGCCCGACCGCTCGGCCGGCGCATCGACGCGGTGAACCGGCTGATCCACGCGGTGTCGACGGAGATCGGGCACGTGCACCTGGCCGACGATCCGTCGGTCACCGGGCGGACGATGTGGAGCGTCGACCGGCTGCACCCGAGCGAGGCCGGGCATCGGCGGCTGGCGATCCTGTTTCATGAGGCGATGCTGCGGCGAGGCGTGCCGGTCGGCGAGCGGCCGTCCCCGGTGCCGACGAGCCCGCCGCCGACCCGCCGGACGCGGGTGGCCTGGCTGGCGACCCGTGGTACGCAATGGGTGCTGCGCAGGTCTACCGATCTGCTGCCCCAACTCGTGAGTCTCGCGGCGCACGAGTGGCGGTTGGCGCGGCGGGGGCAGGCGGCGCAGCTGGAAGCGCGGGCGGCCGCTGAGGTCGAGGCGGTGCTGGAGCGGATGCGTCTGGCGAGTCCGGCGACGGCGCCGGGACGGGCGCTGCGACCAACAGCACCAGCGTGACGAGCACGTACGCATTAGCCCCTAGCACGGCCAGCGGTCCGGCGAACGACGGGTTCACCGACCACAGCCAAACCGTTCCGCTGACCAGCACCACGAAGCAGGCGATCCCGAGCCGGCGGCGTCCATAGAGGAATAACACGAGCGCCGGGAGCGCCCACACCAGGTGATGCACCCAGGTGATCGGGCTGATCAGGCAGGACACCACCCCGGTCAGGGCGAAGCCGTGGACGTGATCCTTCGCGCGGGCACACCGCCAGGCCCACACCGCCAGCGTGGCGACCACGAGCAGCAGCCACACCGCGTGCGCCAGATGCAGCCGTGACACGAGTCCGAGCAGCGACTGGTTCGAAACGTACGCCAGATTCCCGATGCGGCTCGTGTTCCAGACCGCGTCGGTGAAGTACGCCCGGCTCGCGTCCGGCACTGCCAGCGCGGTGATCAGTGTGGCCGCCGTCGCGGTCCCGATCGCGGTCGCGGCCGCCCGCCACTGCCGGGTCACCACCAGGTAGAGCACGAAGATCGCCGGGGTCAGCTTGATCGCCGCCGCCAACCCGATCCCTACCCCCGCGATGCGAGACGCCCGGTTCTTGACCGGCAGATCACGGTTACGCATGCCAAACCGGCCCAAGATCGCATGCATATCCCTGATCCAGCGGAGAAGACTGGGGCGACCGGGCCGCCGAAAGCCGGTGAGCCGAAAGCCGGTGGGCCGAAAGCCGGTGAGGAGGAGCAGGTCGAGGTAGACGAGGGCGACGAGCAGCAGGTTGATCTGGCCGAAGCTGACGGTGTCCCGGACCGGGTTCAGCGCGGCGAACGCACACGCGGCGAGGCCGAAGGCGTACCAGCGGGGCCAGGCGAAGTGCCGCGTCACCGGGCCGACCCAGAACCACAGCAGGAACGCCGACGCGATCAGCGTCAGAACCAGGTTGATCGCGATCGCCGGATGCCAGCCGACCAGTGTCATCGGCAGCATGCACACCGCTGCGAACGGTGGATAGGTGAAGCCGTAGGTGCTGCGCGGACGTAGGTAGGAGTACAGGTCGCCGCCGGAGACCCAGTAGTCGACCGCGCCGTGGTAGACGCCGATGTCGAACCAGCCGCGATGCCCGGGTGCGACCGCGATGACGACGCCGATGCCGATCGCGAGGCCGAGAACGATCAAGAACCGCTTCACGATGCCAACCGCCGCAACAGAACCAGCCCTGTGCACGCGAGCGCGACTCCGGCGACGGCGTACAGGGCTTGGGGTCCGTCCGGGCCGAATCCGCTCGGCAGGACGGCGAACGCGAGGACTCCGCACGTCGCGGCGGACCAGCGGCGTACTCGGCCGGCGGGGGCGGCGGCCGCGATGAGGACCAGGCCCCATAGGGCGTACCAGGGGCGGGTCGCCGGGCCGAGCAGCGCCAGTGCGCCGAGGCTCAGGCCGGCCGCGGTCACCGGCCCGAACCGGTCACGCCGCCACCAGCTCCACGCGGCCACCGCGAGCGTCGCGGCCAGCCCGCACCAGGCCCAGAACCGCATCACCGCCGGGCCGTCCGCGTCCAGCACCAGCCGCGACGCACGACCCAGGGCGCTGGTCACCGACCAGCTCTGCGGCGAGATCGGGGTGCTCAGCGAGGCGATCCAGCCGTAACCCAGGCCGGTCGCGCCGGTCACGGCCACGCACGTCACCGCGCCGATCACAGTTGTACGCACAACGGCGTGCACGTGACGCGTACGTCCGGGCAGGTGCTGCCACCACAGCGCGGCGACCACGGCCAACCCGGCCACGGCTGGGGCTTTGACCAGTGCGGACAAGGTCACCAGGACGGCAGCGAAGCCGAACCGCCCGCGCAGGGCCAGCGCGATCCCGGCGATCAGCAGCCCGAGCATCACCGCCTCGTTGTGCGCCCCGGCGACCAGGTGCAGGGGGACGAGGGGGTAGAGCGCGCCCAACCAGAGCGCCGCGGCCGGGTCGACGCCGCAACGCCGGGCGACGGTCGGCAGACAGGCGGTCATCAGCACGACGCCGGCCAGGGCGAGCAGCCGCATCCCGATCAGCCCGGCGATCAGCTTCGACCCGACGAGGGCGGCGATCCCGGCGGCCAGCACCACGAAGACCGGCCCGTACGGCGTCGGAGTGTCCTGCCACATCGCCGGGACCTGTGCGCCCAGGATTCCGCCGAGGCTGCCGACCCCGCTGGAATAGACATCCAGCCCGGCGACCGCCATCGCGCCCTGCGCCAGGTACGCGTACACGTCCCGGCTGAACAGCGGAGGCCCGGCGACGAGCGGGGCGGACCAGAGCACGAGCGTGACGAGCAGACTGCGCGGGGTGGCGCGTTCGCGGGTGCGCCCGGCCCAGATCCAAGCCGCCACCAGCATCGTGATGCCGCAGTATCCGAAGAGGACGGCCGACAGGGCGTGGTCGCGCCACGATCCCGCGTTCTCGACCGGCAACGCGCCCGCGGCCCAGCCGGTGCCCGCGACCAGGATCGCACCGGCTACCCCGAGCAGGCGGTAGCCGGTGACCGCGTCCAGCTTCCCCGCCCGCAGCTCTGGTTCCCCCGCCGTCAGCACCCCGGCAGGGTGCCAGCCCATCGTGACGGCCGGACGGCCCGCCGGTGAGCCGCGCATGATGCGCCGGTTACCGCTCCGCATCGGTCCCGCATCAGGACCGTTCGCGTCGCGTTCACCGGACGGCCGGAAGGAGGCCGCCCACCCCGTGGATCATGCGGACATGCTGACCGGCATCCTCCTCGCGCTGGCCTCCGCGTTGTCCTTCGCCACCGCGGCCGCCGCCCAGTCGACCGCGACCCGGGCGATCGCGGTGGCCGCCGAGCCGCCGACCCATCGCATCGCCCGGGTGGTTCCGGTGCTGGCCCTGTTGCCCCGCATCTTCCGGTCGCGACTGTGGTGGACCGGGATGCTCTTCAACGTCCTCGGCTTCGCCTGCCACGCCGGCGCCCTGCACCTGGGGTCGATCTCGATCGTGCAGGCGCTGCTGTGCGTACAGCTGATGTTCGCGCTGCCGTTCGCGACGGCGAAACTGCGGCGCGCCCCGCTGATCCGGGACTGGCTCGGCAGCGCGGCCGCCTGCCTCGGCATCATCACCCTGGTCACCGCGCGGGGCGGCGTACCGCAGACCTTCGACCGGCTGCGTCTGCTGCCGTACGTCGTGGTGATCGTGGCCGTGCTCCTGGGGGTGCTCGTCGGGGTGGCCCACGTCGCGCGGAGCACGCTGCGTACGGCGTTGATCGGCACGGCGGCCGGGATCGGGTTCAGCCTCACCGCCGTCCTGATCGTGGTCACCACGCACTCTTTGTCCACCGCGCTGACCAGCTGGCCGACTTACGTCCTGCCGCTGTCCGGGCTGGTCGCGGCGATTCTCGCCCAGGACGCGTACGCCAGCGGCTCGTTCCCGGCGGCGCTGACCGCGATGACCGTCGCCGACCCGATCGCGGCCTGGCTGTGGGGTGCCGTAATGTTCGACGCCGTCCCGCCGACGACGCCCGCCGCGCTCGCCGGGCTGACCGCGTCCGGGCTGCTGATCTGCACCGGAGTGGCGGTGCTCGCCAATTCGCCGACGCTGACGCGTACGCACATCGCCTGAGCAGTGGACTCACAGGCTGCTTCGAGATTCGTCACGGCCTCCGCCGAGGAACGGCTCCGAGGATGGGGTGAACGCCGAGATCTCCGACGAGGATTCCGACTTGGGGATTTCGGCGAGAGTTTCCGACGACGAGGAGATGTGTGATGGGCAAGACAGCGCCATCGGGGCCGTCAGCGCAGCCGCCGACCTACGAGGGCCGCCCGCTGGCCAAGCCCGACGAGGACATCTACGACCAGGGTCTGCGCTTCGACATGCAGACGCTGCTCGGCCGCCGCAAGCTGCTGGCCGCCTTCGGGCTGGGGGTGGCGGGGATCGGGCTCGCCGCGTGTGGCAAGTCCGACGACAACGGCTCGGGCGGCACGTCGGCCGAGAACACCTCGACCTCGGCCGGGGAGATCCCGGAGGAGACGGCCGGCCCCTACCCGGGCGACGGCTCGAACGGACCGGACGTCCTGGAGCAGAGCGGCATCGTCCGCAGCGACATCCGGTCGAGCTTCGGCACCGGCAACGCGACCGCCGAGGGCATCCCGATGACCCTGGAACTGACGATCAAGGACCTGGCGAACGGAGGCGCCGCCTTCGCGGGCGTGGCGGTCTACGTGTGGCACGCCAACCGGGACGGCGAGTACTCGCTGTACTCCGAGGGCATCACGGATCAGAACTACCTGCGTGGGGTCCAGGTCACCGACGCCGCCGGAAAGGTGAAGTACACCAGCATCTTTCCCGCGTGCTACGACGGGCGGTGGCCGCACATCCACTTCGAGGTCTATCCGGACCAGGCCAGCATCACCGACTCGACCAAGGCCATCGCGACCTCCCAGGTAGCCCTGCCGGCCGACGTCTGCAAGACGGCGTACGCGACCAAGGGCTACGAGCAGTCGGTGACCAACATGTCGAAGGTCAGCCTGAGCACCGACAACGTCTTCGGCGACGACTCGGGCGCGCTGCAGCTCGGCACGGTGACCGGCGACGTGACCAGCGGGTACGCCGTGTCGCTGAACGTCGGCGTGGACACCGGCACGAAGGCGGGCGGCGGCGGTCAGGCCCCGCCCGGCGGCGGTGAAGGCGGTCCCGGTGGGCCGGGCGGCACCCCGCCCAGCGGTGCTCCCGGCGGTGGCGGTACCCCGCCGAGCGGTGCCCCGCCGACCAACTGAGATCGGTCCAGTGTGGCCGGGCGGGAGGGGACAGGGCTCTATACGATCCCCTCGTGACCCTTCCCGCCCCGGCGCAACGCACCCCGGTCTCGGCGCACTTCGTGGTCTGCGGCTTCGACGGTCTCGCGTACCGGCTGGCCGAACAGCTCACCACCCGGTACGACACCGACGTCGTGGTGGTCATGACGGAGGAGCAGCAGCACCAGCCCGGCGCCCGTGACTTCGCCGAGCTGGACCGCGTACGCGTCCTGGTGGTCGAACGGGTCAGCGAGAAGGCGCTGGAGCTGGCACGGCTGACCGACGCGGCCGGGCTCGCCCTGACCGCCCAGGACGACGTCGGCAACATCCATCTGGCGTTGCAGGCCCGGGAGCAGTCCGCCCGGATGCGCATCGTGATCCGGATGTACAACAGCAGCCTGGCGCACAGCATCGAGCCGCTGCTCGGCGACTGCAAGGTGTTGTCGGACTCCGAGATCGCCGCCCCGGCCCTGGTCGCCTCGGCGCTGCGGGAGGTCGCCGCCAACCCGGTCAAGGTCGCGCAGCGTACGCTCGTCGTGGTCCGGCGGGCCGACGTCAGCGACCGGTATGTGATCTGCGGTCTGGCCGACACCGCCGCCGACGGCGGACCCCGGATGCTGCCGCGGGACGAGCAGGCCGCCGATCTGGTGCTGGCCGATCTGCGCGGCATCCCCGACCTGGAGTCCACTTTGGGCACCCGGCCCGCGCCCGCGAAGGGACGCCGGATCGGGGTCGCCAAGACGTTCCTCGGCGCGCTGGTCTCCCGCAAGTCCCGGATCGCCATCAGCGTGGTGCTGGGCCTGATCGTCGTCGCGACCGCCGCCCTCGCCGTCAGCCTGAAGGTCGGCCCCGGCGAGGCGTCCTACCAAGCGCTCGCGACCGTCCTAGGTGGACCGCAGGCGACCGATGGTTACTCGCCGTGGCAGAAGACGTTACAGTTGATCCTCGGCGTCGCCGGGCTCGCCCTGGTGCCGCTGATCACTGCTCTGGTCGTCGAGGGAATGGTGCGCGCCCGGCTGGCCGTCGCCGAGGTACGCCTGCGCCAGCCGCACGCCGACCACCTGGTCGTCGCCGGGCTGGGCGGTGTCGGAACCCGCGTCCTGCGGCTGCTTCACGACCGCGGCGTACGCATGGTCGCCATCGCCGCCGAGGAGAAGTCCCGCGGCGTACCGCTGGCGCGGGAACTCGGCATCCCGCTCGTGATCGGCGATCCCGGCCGCGAGTCGACGCTCCGAGCGGCCGGGGTCGACCAGGCGCGGGCGTTGCTCGCCATCACCAACTCCGACGCGTCCAACCTGGAGACCGCGTTGCGGGCGCGGAATCTGCGCGCCAGCCTGCACGTCGTGCTGCGGTTGTTCGACGGCGACCTGGCCCGGCGCGTACGCCGGACGTTCAACCTGCCCTACTCGCACAGCGTCTCCTACCTGGCCGCCCCGGCGTTCGCGGAGGCGCTGATGGACCGCGAGGTCATCGGCACCATTCCGGTCGAACGCCGGGTGCTGCTGCTGGCCGAGGTGGTCGTCGCGGCGGGGTCCGACCTGGACGGCGCCCGGATCGCCGACGCCGACGATCCGGGCGACCTGCGGGTGATCGCGCTCAACGAGTTCGGCGAACCCCGGCCGCTGTGGCGGCCCGCGCCGGCCCGCCGGATGCGGACCAACGATCGGCTGACCGTGGTCGGCACCCGGGCCGGGCTCAGCGCCCTGATCCGCCGGTCGGTGGCCGGATCGCGAATCGCCTGACGAAACTCGCCCGGTTCAGCCGGTAAAGCCGGGTCAGCCGGGTCAGGTCGCTCAGCCGGTTCACCCGGTTCATCCGGCGAAGCGGTAGAGCTTGAAGCCGCTGCCGGACTGGGTGATCAGAACCTTCGAGCCGACCCCCGGACCGAGCCCGGCCTGCTCGAACGCGCCGAGATCGGTCCGGCGCCGGGTGCCCAGGTCCAGCCCGAACAGGTGCCCGTCGTGGTGGAGGAACATCGCGTTCCCGGTCACGCGGGTCAACGTCCCGGCCCGTTCGGCGTCGGTCAGCACGTCCTTGCCGTGGCCGTCCAGCAGCACGCTGTGCGGGCCCTTCTCGCTGCTCCCCGACACGGAGACGTACTCCCCGGCGGGCAGCATCGTCTCGGCGCTCGCGATCCGCGTACGCCAGACGACCTTGGACCCGTCGAGGGCGACGACGTCCGCCTGGAACAGGTCGCCGTCCACGACACAGATCAGTCCCCGCCCGCACGGCGTCAGGTTCTGCAGGCGGTTGCCGTTGTCCGGCGACGCCACCGGCACTTCGGCCGTGTAGAGCGGCTGCCACTGCTGGCCTGCCTCCAGCCGGAGCACCCGCAGCGACGAGCCGGCCACGGTGTAGACCTTGCCGTCGTACGCCATGAAGCCGGCGTTGGTTCCGGTGCCGGCCCCGGCGCCCGGCCAGGAGCGCCCGGTCGGCTTGCCGGTGGCGACGGCGTACTCGGTGAGGGTTCCGGCGTCGTCGACTTGGAGCAGCGTGCTGCCGCTCTCCAGGGTGGCGAACGGCCCGGATCGGTAACCGGCGGGGGAGGTGAGATCCCCGGCCGTGTGCGTACCGAAGGTGGTGGTGATCGCCCCGTTGAAGCTCCACTTCGGCTGCCCGGTCACCCAGTCGTAGGCCGTGGTCTTCTTCGCGTCGTGGTCGGCCAGCACGATCACGTCCGGGTACGCCAGGATGTCGAACCCGTTGACGTCCATGCCCCGATGCCAGCGCAGCTTCCCGGTCGCCGGGTCGACGACGAACATCTCCTTGTCCGGGCTCGTGCCGTCGTCGTGTTCGCCGATGCTGACGATCGCGTTCGGCAGCGCGATCATGCCGTTCCAGTCGCCGAACGTGCCCGGCAGCGTCTGCACCGGCCACAGCGCCTTGCCGGTCCGCACGTCGACCGCGCCCAGGCCGAGCTGCCCGGTCGGTCCGCGCCAGGCGACGAATCCCCGGTCGCCCACGATCTCGGCCATCCCGAAGTCGACGCCGCTCGGCATCGTCACCGCGACGTCGCCCACCTCCTCCAGCTTGCGGAACGCGACCGGGCTCGTGGTCGGCGCGACCGGCTGCGGCGGGTTCGGGTCGGCGGCGGTGCCGCGCAAGATCACCGTCGCGAGCACCAGGATCGCGAGCACGGCCAGGCCCGCGGCGGTGGCCACCTGGGTACGCGTACGGCGGCGAGCCCGGCGCGTGACGTCCTCGACGGGCGGGATCTTCGCCGCGTCGGACTCCTCCCGCAGCGCCTCGGCCAGCCCCACCCGGCCCCGCGACAGCCACGACTTCACCGTGCCCTCAGGCACCCCGGTCTCGGCGGCGATCTGGCCGATGGGCAGGTCGAGCAGGTAGTGCAGGGCGAGAGCGCGCCGTTGCGGCTCCGGCAACTGCCGAAGCGCGGTGGTCAGCAGGACCGTGTCCTCGGAGGGCGGTGGGACGACGCCTACGCGAGCAGCCGGCGCCTTTCGGCGTACCGCCAAGTGCCGCCACCAGTCGAAGACCAGACGCGTGACCACCAGGCGCAACCACGCCTCGGCGTCGTCATACCCGCTGACCTTGCGCCAGCGCTGCCAGGCGCGGGCGTAAGCCTCCTGGACCACGTCCTGGGCCTGGGGGAGATCACCCGTGAGACCGTACGCGTAGCGCAGGGTCCGGGGTGAGGTCGCCCGGTAGAACTCGACGAAATCCACGTGTACCGCCTGTCCGTTGGGATTCTTCCGCCGATGGACACGGGACCGGCTCCCGAACGGTTGCAACCTATGCTGTCGGCATGAGCGACCCCAAGGATGACCTGGTCCACTACCTGTACGCCGCCCGTGACGCGCTGATCTGGAAGCTCGACGGCCTGACGGAGTACGACGTGCGGCGGCCGCTCGTGCCCACCGGCACCAACCTGCTCGGCCTGGTCAAGCATGTGGCGTTCGTGACCGCCGGATACTTCGGTAACACCTTCGACCGGCCGTTCCCGGAGATCGCCGAGTGGCTGAGCGACGAGGTGGAAGACAACGCCGACATGTGGGCGACGCCCGAGGAGAGCCGGGCCGACATCCTCGGCTTGTGGGAGCGGGCCTGGGCACACGCCGACGCGACGATCAAGGCGCTGCCGCTGGACGCGATCGGGCGCGTGCCGTGGTGGAACCCGGCGACCAACGAGGTCACCCTGCACAAGATCCTCTGCCACATGACCGCCGAGGCGCAGCGGCACGCGGGCCACGCCGACCTGGTCCGCGAGCTGATCGACGGCGCGGTGGGACTACGGGCCGACGTGTCGAACCTGCCGACGACCGACGCCGGCTTCTGGGCCGGCTACCGGGACCGCGTCGAGGCCGCCGCCCGCACGTTCATGTAGGGGTGCAGATCACGGTTATTCATGGTTCCGACGCCGGTTGAAGCATGGATAACCGTGATCCGCAGGAGTCCGTCAGCGGGGCAGAGCGCGGCTTGGTCAGCGCCAGGCGGGCATGACGTCGAACGGCCGGGCGGTCTTGGCCGGATCACGTTCGACGAGGTCGCCGTGGACGGGGTCGACGAGCGCCGCGTCGATCCGCGCGAGCGCGTCGTCGTCGAGCTTGACGTCGACGGCGGCCGCGTTCTCGGCGACCTGCTCGGGCCGGGACGCGCCGATGATCGCCGCGCTGACACCGGGCCGGCTCAGCACCCAGGCCACGGCGAGTTGGGCGAGGGTGACGCCGAACTCGTCGGCGATCGGCTTGAGCCGCTGCACCGCGGCCAGCACCGGGTCCGACATGTATCGGCCGACGAACGCGGAGCCCTTCGCGGAGGCCGCACGCGAGTCTGCGGGCGGCTGCGTACCCGGGAGGTATTTGCCCGTCAGCACACCTTGGGCGACGGGCGAGAAGACGATCTGGCCCAGCCCGGCCGTCTGGGCGGCCGGAACGACCTCGGCCTCGATCACCCGCCAGAGCATCGAGTACTGCGGCTGGTTGGAGATCAGCGGTACGCGCAACTCCCGGGCCAGCGCCGCGCCCGCCTCGATCTGCGCCGCCGTCCACTCCGAGACGCCGATGTAGAGCGCCTTGCCTTGGCGTACCAGGTCGGCGAAGGCCGTCATGGTCTCCTCGAGCGGCGTCTTCGGGTCGAACCGGTGAGCCTGGTAGAGGTCCACGTAGTCGGTGCGCAAGCGGCGCAGCGAGGCGTGGCAGCTCTCCAGGATGTGCTTGCGGGACAGGCCCTCGTCGTTGGCCCCCGGCCCGGTACGCAGGCAGACCTTCGTGAGGATCTCCAGCGACTCTCGGCGTACGCCGTGGAGGGCGTCGCCGAGCAGCTCCTCGGCGGCCCCGAACTCCGGACGGCCGTAGACGTCGGCGGTGTCGAACGTGGTGATCCCCGCGTCGAGCGCCGTCCGCAAGGTCGCCTTCGCCGAGTCGGCGGCCGACGAGTCGTGGGTGAGCCAGCTGCCGAACGTGATCGCGCTGATCTGCAGGCCGCTTCGGCCCAGGTGACGGTGCTCCATGAAGATCCACTCTACCCCCGCCGGAGACGACCCGGCGGCCGCGAAAGCGGGACCGAAAGCGGCACCGAAAGCGGGACCGAAATGTCCGCCTCCGGATGGCGAATGTTCACCTGTCGTCAACCCACCTGCGATGACGATCGGGGGCAGTCTGCGTCACAGTTCGCCCATGACATCGGATCTTCGTGGTCCCGGCCCTGGATCGACCGGTCCAGGTCCTGGCTTGGCCGGCTATCGGCTGGTCACCGCCAGTGCGTACCCCGGCATGATGGCGCCGCTGACCCGGCACCCGTCGTGCATCTGCGTCCTCTCCGGCGACGCCGGAGCCACCCCGGGAACGACGGGCCTGTCGCTGGAACGGCTGGACGGCGTACGCCGCCGGTGGCGGTTCGGCGACGTCGCCCGGCTGGCCGACTTCGTCCCGAAGGTGCTGGCCACCAGCGCTGACGACGACGACCGCCCGGTGCTGCTGATCCCACCCCGGGCCAGCCTCGCCTGGGAGTCGGCCGTGACGGCTTGGCCCGGCCGCGTACGCCTGGCGGCCAGCCCGATGCGGGTCGCCGAGCCGATCGCCGAGGACAAGATCATGGTGCGGTCGAAGCTGCGCGAGCTGGGCCTGCCCGTGCCCGAGGAGCTGATCCTCGACGCGTCCGACGTGGACTTCGCGACAGTGGCCCGCAAGCTCGGGACGCCGTTCGTCATGCAGGCGCCGAGCGGAGCGGGCGGGCAGGGCACCTATCTCGTGTCGGCGGAGTCCGCCGTGATCGAGGCGCTCGCCGGCCAGCCCCACGTCTCGCACTGGCTGTTCTCCCAGTACGCCGGCGATGTGACGATCAACGCGGGCGGCGTCGTCTACGCCGACGGCGTACGCCTCCTGCCGGTGTCCATCCAGTCCAGCGGCATCCGGGAGCTGGGGTTCGGCTTCGGTGCGTACTGCGGGAGCACCTTCGGCTCTTCGGCGGAGAGCTCGGTGGAGGCCGCCGCGATCGAAGCTGCCGCCGTCGTGGGGGAGTGGCTGCGTACGCTCGGCCACCGGGGCGTCTTCGGGATCGACATCGCGGTCGGCGGGTCGCAGATCGCGTTGCTGGAGATCAATCCCCGGGTGCAGGGCTCCTCGTGGCTGCTGAGCGAGCTGCAGGACGAGCCGTGCCTCGTGTCGCATGTGGAGGCTCTGCTCGGGGTGCCGCTCGGCGCCTCGCTGCGGCAGCCCGACCCGGTACGCCCCGGCAGCCACCTGCTGCTGCGGTGGGACGGCCCGGCCGGGGTTGTGCACGACCTGCCCGAGCCGTGGCCCGGCGTCAGCGGACTGCCTGAGCGCGGAGTGACCCTTTTGCCCGGCGCCATCATGGCCCGCTTCGAGGCCGACGAGCCGCTGACCACATCGGACGGTCGCTCGCTCGCCGACGGCGCCCGTCGGACGATCCTCTCGCTCAAGGAGGGCTTCGACATCACGCCCGCCCGTATGCCGCGTTGATCATGGGGTTTCCGGTGTCGACACGCCGTCGAGACCGCAGTTAACTCCATGATCAACGCGGCGCGGCGCGGCGCGGCGGGGCGGGGCGCGGCGGGGGCGGGGCGCGGCGGGGGCGGGGGGCGGGGGGCGCGGCGGGCGAGGCGGGGCGCGGCGCGGCGAGGGTTGCGCGCCGAGTCTGCGAACAGTGTCGATTCATCTGCCGTTCACTATGCGTTCACCATGTTTGCCCTTGTCAGGGCCTGCTACCAAGGGAATCGTTCGAGCAGACATGGGGAGGGGTGGCAGGTGCGACTCAGGGCACTGCTCATCACAGCGGTCGTGGCCGCGTTGACGCTGACCGGGTGCACCGGCGACGACGAGGACAAGCAAGGCAACGGCGGAACAGGCTACTCGGCCGACCCGAAGGTGCTGAGCATCGTCGCGGGATCCGAGCAGCAGAAGGTGCTCGACACCGTGGTCGTGCCGTGGTGCAAGGGCAAGGGCTACGACTGCCGGTTCACCTTGAAGGGCTCGGTGGACCAGGCCCGGCTGCTCAAGGCCGGCGACAAGGGCTACGACGCGTACTGGTTCGCCAGCTCGGTCTTCTCGCAGATCGGCGACGCGTCGAGCACGCTGCAGGACGTCAAGCCGATGTTCCTGACGCCCATCGTGTACGCGGGCTGGCGCGGCGAGATGCAGAAGCTGGGCTTCGTCGGCAAGCCCGACGTGAAGATCGGCGACATCCTGACCGCCGTCGAATCCCGACAGACCAAGGTGTGGGCGACGAACCCGACCCAGTCCAACTCGGGCGCGACGGCGTTGTTCGCCTTCATGAACCACTTCGCGGGCAACGGCACGGGCCAGGCGCTCACTCAGGCGCAGCTCGACTCGCCCGCGGTCGCGCAGGGCATCACCCGGTTCATCCGGGCGATGGACGCCACCCCGCCGTCGACCGGCACGATGATGAACGAGTGCGTCGCGCACCCGGACACCTGCCGGACGATGTTCACCTACGAAGACCTGGTGATCGAGAAGAACCAGGAACTGGTGAAGGCGAACAAGGAACCCCTGTACGCGGTGTATCCCCGGGGAGCCCTCGCGATCAGCGACGCTCCGCTCGGCTTCCTGCCGCACAACAACGACGCCGACGCGGGCAAGCGGCAGATCCTGACCGAGCTGCAGGCGTACCTGCTGAGCGACGAGCAGGCCAAGAAGCAGTTGCTGGAGCTGGGCCGCCGCCCGGCGACCAGCATCGGGCTGACTCTGGACAACCCCGACCTGACGGTGTTCAACCCCGACTGGGGCATCCAGGCGAACCTGAAGGAGCAGGGCATCCAGTACCCGTCGGCGACCGTCATCGTGGCGGCGCTGGAGCGGTACCAGACGCAGTACCGCAAGCCGGTCGACGCGTACTACTGCCTCGACGGCAGCGGGTCGATGGCGGACAACAACGGCTGGACGGGCGTCGAGGACGCCGCGCACCAGGTGTTCGACGCCGACCAGGCCGCGCTGAACTTCCTGCAGACCGGGCCGCTCGACCGCACCACCGTGGCGATCTTCAACAGCAAGGTCACCGAGGGTCCGTGGAGTGTGGACGGCAACGACGCGGGCAAGCTGCACGAGCTGACCACGCACATCACCGACTACTCGCCGGGTGGCGGCACCAACATGTACGCCTGCCTGCGGCGGGCGGCCGAGGAACTGGGCAAGGTCACCGACTCGGGCCGCAAACGCCTGATCATCGTGATGTCCGACGGGAAGTCCGACAGCGGTGGCGACCGGCGACCGGCCCTGGACGCGGTCAAGGCGCTGGGCGTACCAGTGATCTCCATCGCGTTCGGCAGTGACGCGGATCCGGACCAGCTCAAGGAGGTCTCGGCCGCCACCGGCGGGACGTTCGTGCAGCAGAACGACCTGGTGGCCGCGCTGCGGCAGGCGGCGGGCTACAAGTGAGAGGCAAGCTGGCGGCCGGGGCCGCGCTCGTGGCCGCGGTCGGCATCTTCGTCGGAGTCTTCGTCGTGACGCGGAGCCTGCTCTGGTCGCCGCTGCTGGCGGCGGCCGGGGCGGTCGGCCTCTACCTGATGGTGGACTCGCGCCGGCCGAGCGAGGTCTCCGACGACGAGTACGCCGCCGACGCCGAGAAGAAGATGGAAGAGGCGCTGCGGACGATCCGGGAGATCCGGCGTGGCCTGAAGGACGTAGTCTCCCCGACCGCGAAGCACCTGCTGCAGCGGGCCTGCGAGCAGGCGCCCGAGTTGCTGGCCCGGGTGAAGGCGCGGTCGCCGAACAGCCTCTACTCCAGCGCCAGCCAGTTGGGCGCCCACCTGACCAGCCTGTCGGGGGTGCTCACGCAGTACCTCGACATCCAGCGGAACCCGTCCTTCTACACCGACCCGGCGGCCCTGATGTCCGGCGGTGAGGCGGCGTTCGACCGGTTCGCCCAGTTCACTCTGGACAGCCTGCGGCTGGTCAACTCCGGTGACATCGCCCAGTACCAGGCGAACCTGGAGACCGTCGCCCCGCCGAAACTGCCCACCCTCTAGCAGGAGCCCCAGCAGCCGGTCCGCCAGCCGAGGGCCGAGCTGCCCACCCCTTAGCGAAGGAGCGCTCGAAAGTGAGAATGCCGAGTCCCCGCTTCCTGATCGGGCTCGTGCTCGTCCTGGTCGTCTGTGTCGCCGCGGCCTGGGTCCTGACCCGGGGCGACGGCGGTGGCGGCGGCGCCAGTGGCGGTACGCCGGAGGCGGTCACCGTCAACTGCGTGGGCGGTTCGGAGAAGACCGAGCTGATGGCCGACCCGGACGTCAAGCGCATCCTGAAGGACACGTATGGCGTCACGGTCGGCTTCAACCCGCAGGGCTCCTACGACCAGGTGCAGTTGAGCACCGAGGACCTGAAGAGCCGCAAGATCGACTGCCTGTGGCCGTCCAGCGCCAGCGCGCAGAACGTCTTCGAGACCAAGCACACCGGCGCGTTCGGCGAATACCGAGCCGAGACCGTGCTTCAGTCCCCAGAGGTCGTGTACGCAGGCCCGCAGGGAACCGAGGCGCTGGTCAAGGCCGGGCTGGTGGTGAAGCGGTCGGAGCGGTACTACATCGTCGACCTGAAGAAGCTGCTCCTGGAGTACGTCCTGAAGCGCAAGACCTGGGACTCGCTGGGCACCGCCGACCTGCACGGGCCGATCACCGTGTCCAGCACGGACCCGGCCCGGTCCAACAGCGGCTTCACGCTGACCCAGCTGGAGCTGAACATCATCGCCACGGCCGACGTCTTCCAGGCGCCCAGCCTGGCGCAGGCCAAGAGCGTGCTGCCGACCATCCGCGCGCTGTACGACGCACAGGGTCTGCAGGCGGCCAGCTCCGACGCCGGTTTCCGGCAGTGGCTGACCCAGGGCGCGAAGTTCCACGCCCCGCTCTACGCCGGCTATGAGAACCAGCTCATCCAGCAGGTCGTGCAGATGGGCGCGTCGAGCGCCGGCGTGCTGAAGAACGTGCGCATCCTCTATCCCGACCCGACCATCTACAGCGATCACCCGATCCTCGCGCTGGACGCCGCGGCCGGCCGGTTCATCGACGCGATGAAGGACCGGCAGATCCAGGAGATCGCCTGGCAGAAGTACGGCTTCCGGTCCAGCGTCCAGGTCGGGATCAACGACACGGCGGTCTTCAAGGATCTGCCGCTGGCCGACCAGATCCGTACCACCACCCCGCCCAACGCCGAGGTCACCCTGGCGTTGCTCGCCTGCGTCAAGGACGCGAAGGAGTGCTCCTGATGTCTCAGCCCACCGAGCTCGCGATCGACTTCGGCAGCATCGTCGGCGGCCCGGCCGAGCCCGCCGTCGGCGCCGCCGATCAGGCCATCACCGCGCTCGTCGCGACGGGTGAGCCGAAGCAGCTGGTCTGCGCCGAGATGCTCACCCCCGCTCAGCGGGAGCAGGCGGCCGCCCTGGCCGAGCAGCTCTACCCGCAGATGCTCGCCGACACCGACAAGCTGGCGAACTTCGGCTCCGGCGCGATCGAGGGCGTGAACACCCAGGTCTCGCGGATCTTCCGGGAGGTCGGCCCGGTCAAGATCCCCGAGCTGACCGCGATCATGCACGAGATCAACGACCGGATGCGCGAGTTCCGGCACAAGTACGACCCGACCGACCCCAAGCTCCGCGAGACCTTCGACAAGTTCATGGACGCGGTCAAGGGCATCTTCCGCAAGGGCCGCGACCTCGTCGAGATGCTCTTCGAGGAGGCCCGCTCGGTCGAGCAGCAGCTCGACCGGATCGCCGGCACGCTGGTCGAGAAGCAGCACCAGCTCAAGCGCAACGTCGTGCTCTGCGACGAGCTCTACCGGGCCAACGAGGCCGCGATCGGCCAGCTCGTGGGGGCCATCGCCGTCATGGAGCTGGTACGCGATCTCGCCGTGGCCGAGGCCCGGTCGATCGTGATCGACCCGAACGACGTCGACAAGCGCGACAAGGAAGAGCGGCTGTCGCGGGTCACCGAGTTCGTCCAGGCGATCGAGGTACGCGTCAACGAGTACCAGCAGCGCCTGTTCGTCGCGTGGTCGACGTCGCCGCAGGTCCGCAACATCCGGCTGCTCAACTACGGGCTGGGGCAGCGGCTGGCCCTGCTGGTCAACCTGACCATCCCCACGATGAAGCTGACGATCGCCCAATGGGGGCTGCTCCTGCAGGCCAACCAGGCCGCGCAGATGCAGCAGGCGGTCGCCGACGGGGCCAACGAGGTGCTCTCGGCGTACGCGTCGGCGTCGGGCAAGGCCGTCCCGGAGATCGCCCGGATCATCCAGACCCCGACCGTCCGGCCGGAGACGATCCTGGAGGTGGCCGCCTCCATCGACGCCCAGGCCAAGGGCATCGAGGAGGCCGTACGCTTCGGCCAGCAAGCCCGTGCCGAGGTGGTGACCGCGATCGTCACCGCGCAGGAGTCGATGTCGGCCAGCTCGCAGCAGCTGTCCCGCAGCGTCGTCGAGCTCGTGACCAAGGCCCGCAAGCCGCTGGAGCTGCCGGCCGCGCCGGAGATCCCCGCCTCGGTGATCGAGAGTTCGGCGACCGTCGTCCACTGAGCGGCGTCTGAGGCAAGGGTGGACTTCCCATGGGGAGCCCACCCTTGCTTACTTGGTGAGGCGGCGGCGTCGCAGGCCGAAGGTGAGCGCGGCGCCCACCGCGAGCAACGCCACCCCGACCAGGGTCGGCGTACTCGCGCGCAGGCCGGTGTCCGGCAGGCTCGGTCCGGTCGGCGACGGCTTCGCCGACGGGCTGGCCGACGGCGCCGGTGTCGGGTCGAAGTCGGTGAACTGGCTGGTCGCGCCGTCGGTGATGGTGACCGCGTCGGCGTACCCGTCGGCCGGTCCGGCGACACCCGAGCCCAGGCCCAGCTGGGCCAGACCCCACGCCCCGGCCGGATACCGGGCGACGAACTCGGCCAAGGTGCACCGGGTGGCCTGTACGCAGAACCCGTCGGTGGTGTTGGACTGCCAGACGATCGAGTCGGGCCCGAGGGTCCACTGCTGCCACCGGCCCGGCGTGACGGTCCCGTTGTGCCGGGGCTCGAAGCTCAACGTGGTGAAGTTCTGCGGGATCGGCGTCACGACCTGGAACCCGGCGAACCGCAGCGTCGGCGTGAAGGACTCCGGATCACCGGCGGCGACATAAGTGGAATAGGACGCCGACAGCGCCGACCAGGGCCGGGTCCGCACCTCGCCCAGATCCGTCCCGGCCAGGGCACGGTCCGAGGTCCCCTCAACGTGCAGTTGGAGGCTGCCGGTTCCGGCGGGCGGCGTACCGGGGCCGGAGACGATGGTGACCGAGCCGCCCGCTGTCGTGTCCGGGAGGACGGCCCAGTTTCCGCCCGGCAGGCTGTGGACCGTCCCGGCGGCGGCAGCGGTCGCGATCGTCAGAGCGACCGCCAGTCCGGCAAGCCCGCTGGCGGATATACGACGAATGCGGCAAAGCGTGTACACAATGCGTGAACATACGCTAATTAGCCCAGCAAACGATGATGCAACGCTGAGGTACTTTGGCGATCATGCAACCTCAGTCACGGCGGGACGCCGGCATCACCGCGCTGGTCCTCGGCTTCTTCGGATCGGCCTGGTTCAGCTGGGGCGGCGCCAATCCGCCCGGGTGGCTGACCCCGCTGCTCATCATCGCCAGCTACGTCTCGCTGGCCGTCGCCGTCGTCGGCGCGATCGTCGGCTTCCGCGCGCCCAAGTCGACCGCGGCCATCCGTGACCGCGAGTCCGGCAAGCGCTACGGCATCATCGTCGGCATCGAGTTCGGCCTGGCGGGCGTGGGTGCGGCGATCCTCGGCGTCACCGGGCAGGCCGCGTACATCCCGGTGTGGATCTGCGCCGTGGTCGGCGTGCACTTCATCCCGCTCGCGCCGGTGCTCAAGGACCGGCTCCTGGTCCCGCTCGGCGTGGTCGTCACGGCCGTCGCGGTGGTCGCTCTGATCGTCGGCCTGACGACCGACGTCGAACCCAGCACCATCACCGGGGTGGGCGCGGGCCTCGCGCTGCTGACGGTCGCGACGGTCGAGCTGGTTTCCACACTGGTACGCGGAAAGGACTCGACCGCCGCGGTCACCGACGCGTGACCGGATCCAGGCCGCCGATCTTGATCATGTGGGCTACGAAGGACGCGGCGTTGTCCGCTGCCGTCCTCTGGGCCTCGTCGGTCTTGTTGAAGCCCCAGTCACAACAGGCCTTGACGACACACCATTCCACCCGGCCACGGATGGCGGCGGCATAGATTCCGGCGGCCTCCATCTCCCCACCGATCGCTTCTGGATAGCGCTTCTTTATCTGGGCCCGGTACGCCGCAGAGTTCACCAAGACACTCTCGGAAACCATGGGGCCGATGTGTACCGTGGCTGGGCCGGCCCAGTCGAGCGAAGCCGACCGGAACCGATCGAGAAGTGTCGCGGATGGATGGACTGCGCCACCACGATCGACGAGCCTGCCCGAGATCTTCTGATGCGCGATCAACTTGATTTCATTTGCGACGAGCACGTCTCCAAGGCGCTGAGGACTCCGGGCGTCGTCATCCTTCAGGCCGTAGCAGATGCCTTCCAGGATGAGAAAGTCTGGCTTGATCTTGTCGATGAGCTCTTGGGCTGCCGGGCCGGCGGAGTCAGGAGTCACGGTGCCCTGCGCAACGTGCGCCAATGTCACGTCAGTACGGCTGATCTGACCGAGTTCGTACACCGTGTGATGTTCGAGGTAGACCCGCCCAAGCGCCGCGCCGGTGTGCTCGGTGATCGCCTTGATCGTGGCGTCCCGTTCGACATCCGCCGCGACAACGAGGAGCGCCCGGCTCTTGTCTCGCACGGGCTGTTTCATGGTCGGCACGGACTCGACAGGTTCCTCGCGGAGGCTTCCAAACGCAGGACTGTGATCGCCGAACGTGACGGCGCCCGCGTTCATGCTTCCGATTGAGGTACTGCGTCCCTCTGTCATGACGTCTCCTGATTGTTCGGCGTGCCAGAGTGTGGAGGCGGGGGTGAACCTGGCGCAGTCCCTGTCGCCGAGCTGTTGTTACCGAAGGTCACCGCACCGCTGGTCAGATTGTTGATGATGTTCTGCTGGAAGTTCTGGATGATCGTGGCTGACGATCGGGCAAAATCGTCGGGATCGATGCCTAGCTCCGTCAGGTACTCGACCACGGCGTCGACGAGGCGCCGTTGAAGCCGTTCGGCCTGGGCCATCATGTCGACGAAAGTGTTGTAATGAAGCCGTTGGTCCAGCGCGAGATGCTCGCGTAGAGAGGTTTGGGCGCCGAAGTCGAATTGGTCATGTGCGATGGCTCGGCGATCGGCGAGCCGTGTGACGCGTTCGGCGAGTGGAGCGAACATCACGGCCGCGGCCCGAGGGATCGCGCCCAGTGCAACGGACCAGTAGGAGCGGGTTCCGGAGCGTATGCCGGCCCAGGCGGCGAGCGGCTTTCTCGACGGCACGGGAGTCAATGGCCGCCTGGGCATTAGTGGGTCTCGGCCGGCGCGAGGTATCTGTATCGTCGATGCGTCTTTCTCCTCCCGGGGCCATGTCACCGGGGGCAGCGCGTAGATTGCGACCTCAAGCTGGAGCAGGTCGTGCTCCAGCATGGCGCGGACGAACAGCGTTACGACCACATCGCCGTCGAGCTGGGTCGCCTTGAGACAGAGATATCCGCGTTGGTACTTGCGCGGGTCGCGGATGCGTTCCAGGATCAGTTCCTCGGCCACCGCCGTCACGGGCGGTCCGGTGCGCCGTTCCCGCAGATCAGGATCGCTGATTAGCGACCGTCCGTCTACATAGAGTCGATGTTGCCCCTCGAGCCCGGGTATCTCAAGGCCGGCGGCGCGGTGTAGTCGTTTATGAAGTTCGACGACGTCGAAGGCCCCTGGCTTGACATCTTTATCCTTCGCCTTCGTCACCTTGACCGACGGTGTGGTCCATCGGCCCAACTCATGCCCAGCGCCGACGAACGGGCCAAGTGGTCCCTCGGCCCTATCGCGGGCGTACACCAGCACGTTGCCGGTTGAGATCTCCCATGCCCGTCGCTCAACGGGCTTTTCCTCCTTCTTGACCATGTCTGCGAGGTCGTCTTCGGCGGTCAGGACGCCGCAGGCTCGAACGTACGAGACTGCGGCCGTGACGATGATCACCAGCCAGGTCAAGACAAGACCCAGTCCGAGCACCACGGCGGATTGAGCGGTTCCGCGATGGTTGAATGCGACGGCTGTGGTGATGATCGCCCCACCGAGGATCATCAGGAAGCGCCGCATGAACTGGCCAGTGTTTCGGCGAGCGAATCGCCAAAGTCGCAACATGAGCGAGCGAATGGATATCTCGTTGCGCAGCATCAGTACGCGGGTCGTCCCGGCGAGTATCGCGGTTGTCGCCACTACCGCGAAGCTCGTGACCTTCAAGCCCAGGCTGAGGTATGTGGCGGCCGCCAGAGTGGTCAGTTCCAGGATGCTTAGGAGGAAATCCCTGCGCTGATCTGACCGACGTGCTCGCTTCGCGTGCCTCAGGACGGCGGCGATGTCGACCGCGTAGCACGGCGCCCATGCCGCTCGCCGATGAGCGGGGAAATGTTCTGCGATCTCCGACCGAAGCTCCGGCGCGATGTAGCTGAGCGAGCACAGGCGGCGAGACGGCACGGTCGTCGGGAGGCTCGGCGGCTTGACTTCGACAGCTTCGTCGGTCTCGATCGCTTCAAGATCCGGTCGTTGCCTAGGAAACGGGATATGAACTGTTCCGGTCGCGGTAAGCCAGCGAGTTGCCCACCGTGGTCGGCGTTGGCGCTGGTCCTTCGAGACATCCCCGTACGACATGCCTGCTCCGATCGGCGGAGGACGATGTGGCACGGACGACGGTAGTTGCGAGGGTCATTATTGTCAAGATGACATTTATATGTCTCGCATCGACGGGCATTCGATCAAATTTCGATCGGGTTCCGAAAAATCGGAGGATGCAGGCGTCGTGCTGTCCCACGTCGGTAGGTCGCGGCTGGACGTCCGGTGCCGTGGGCGCGCCGATCGCCGGTCGCTTCGATGAATCCCTCCGTCTTAGTGACCTTGCGGCTGAAGTTGCCCGCGTCCAATGTGGTCCCCCAGACGACCTCATAGACGTGTCGCAGGTCGCCGATGGTGAAGGGTTCGTGGCAGAAGGCAGTAGCGACCGTGGTGTGCTCCAGGCGCGCCCGGGCAAGTTCGAGTGCCTCGGCCAGAATGTGTCCGTGGTCGAACGCCAATGACGCATCGCGGAGGGCGGACGCCATCGAGACCCAGTGGGCGGCGCTGGCATCGGATCCCGCGGTCGGGATAGGAAGATCGGGTGCGATCGCCATGTAGGGAACGCTCACGACACGGCCGCGTGGGTCGCGATCGGGCGCTCCTCGAACCGTCAGCTGCTCGAGTATCAGGTTGCTCGCATCGAGCGAGGTCTCCTCGCGTAGCTCGCGTAGTGCGGCTCGTTCGGGATCTTCATCGTCGCGGAGGAAACCACCGGGCAGCGCCGGGAGACCCTGATGGGGCGGATTTCGTCGCTCAATGAGCAACACCTGGAAGTCCGCGTCTCGCACGGTGAGTATCGCCAGATCTACCGCGATGCGGAGCAGGGCGTGATCCCGGTCTGCCATGGTGCCAGCCTAGCTAAATGTCATGCTGACACAAATGACCCAACGCTAGGCGGAACAGCCGTCCGGGCCGGCCACCCATCGGGCGGCCGGCCCGGAATGAGCGCATCAGCGCGTCCTTCCTAACCGGTGTAGCCGGCGAAGATCTTGCTGAACTCGTAGGGCGCCTGCGCGACGTTCGTGCAGCGGTAGAGCGCGCCGGTGCAGGCGTTGCGGTCGCGGGTGGTCTCCCAGAAGGAGAGCATCCCCAGGTGCTTCGACTGGGCGAAGGCCACCATCTGCCGCGAGTCGGCCTGGTCGTAGACGTGCCCGTCGTCGTTCTGCCCGAGCATGGGGGTGACCCCGACCATCTTCCAGACCTGGGCGTCGGTCTTGGCCGGATAGAGCGTCTTGAGCTGGGCGAAGGTCGAGTTCGCGGCCTGGACCGCGAGGTCGCCGTAGTCGCCGGCGCGGTAGTAGTCCATCGCCATCACGTTGACCAGGTCGAGGTCGACCCCGGCGTCGCGCGCGGAGCGGACGACGTTCAGGCCGTCGGCGGTCAGGCCCTCGGGCAGCACCGGGAGTGTCAGCGAGATCTTGAGGCCGGGATTGGCCTGCTGCAACGCCGCCAGCGCCTGCGAGCGCCGGGCGACCGAGGTCGGTTCGGCGGTCGCCGAGCCCTCGATGTCGAGGTCGATGTACTTCAGGTTGTAGGCGGTCACGACGGCCTGGTACTCGGCCTGCACCGCGGCGACCGTGGAACAGGCCTGGGCCAGTTCGATGCCGGTCGCGCCGCCGAAGGAGACCTTGACGTCGCCGCCGGCCGCCCGGATCGCCTGGATCTGGTCGAGGTTCCAGGCCTGCCGCGGGTCGTACGCGTTGAACCACATCGCCTTGCACGCCGACGCAGTGATGAAGGCGAGCGTGAAGCTCTTCAGGGTGCTGCCGCTGGCCAGGTCGGTCAGCACCGGAGTCGGCCAGGCGCCCAGGTCGACGTAGGGCGCGGTCGGCAGGCCGGGCGCGGTCGGGCAGCCGGAGGTGCTGGCCGACACGGGCGCGCTGGCCGTGGACTCCCCGTCGGCGTTGTACGCCGCGACGCCGTAGCTGTGGCTGGAGCAGGTGGCCAGGCCGCTGATGGTCGCCGTCGTGCCGGTGACCGTGCTGCGCAGGGTGGTGCCCTCGTAGACGCGGTAGCCGGTCGCGCCGGTCGAGGCGGCCCAGCCGAGCGAGATCGAGCTGCTCGTGGTGCCGGTGACGGCCAAGCCGGTCGGCGTCGCCGGGCCGGTGGGCGTACCGCCGCCGCCTCCGGGGCCGTCGAGCGAGACGTCGTCGGCGTAATAGGTGCCGGTCCCGTACCAGCCGTGCAGGAAGACCTGGACGCTGGTCTGCGCCGCGCCGGTGGTGAAGTTCACGGTGAGCCGGGTGTACGCCGCAGCCGACGGCGTCCAGGTCGAGGCGCCGCCGACCACGCCGAGGTAGACGTAGCTGCCCTGGACCCAGCCGCTCAGCGCGTACGTGGTGTTGGGTTGCACGGTGACGGTCTGGGTGCACTGGGCGTTGTCGGCGGCCGACGCGGCTCCGGCCAACGCCTTGCTGCCACTGTGGACGGGCGTGCTGACGACCGAGCCGAGGCCACCCGAGCACGACCAGGGGGACAGGGCGCCGGTCTCGAATCCGGGATTGCTGAGCAGGTTGGCCGCGTACGCCGGTTGTGCTTCGACGGCGAGGGAACCGGCCAGCACCAGGGCGAGCGCGATGAATCGAAGCTTTCTCATGCGTGCATTATTAATAAACTTTCCTTACTGTGTCTATAGGTGTCGTTCCGGGGTCGGCGGCCACCGGTCACCTAGGCTCGACCCGAGGGGGTGGCCGATGATTAGCCGGATCGGGCTGGTCGTACACGGTGGACGGGAGCAGGCCGCGATCACCGCCGCTCAGGTCCGCGCCTGGGCGGGGGAGCACGGCATACCGTGTGTCGAGGTCGACGTGTGGAACGCGCCCCCCGGGGACGGGCGGCTGCACAGCGCCGAGGAGGCGGCCCGCGCCGGGCACCCCGACCTCATCGTCACCATCGGCGGCGACGGCACCTTCCTCCGCGGCGTACGCGTCGCGATGCACGCCGACGCCCTGGTGCTCGGCGTCAGCGTCGGCCGGGTCGGCTTCCTCACCGAGGTACGCCCCCAGGACGTCGTCGCGGCGCTCGACGCGGTCTATGCGGGGCACGTCGAGGTGGAGGAGCGGCTGACGTTGACGATGCGCGCCTCGCGCCCGTTGTCGATCCCGCCCGACATCAAGTCCTACCTCAAGTTCGGCCGGGGGCCGATGCTCCCGCCGCCCGAGCCCCGCCTCGGTACGCCGGAAGAGGTCGGCTGGGGAGTCGCGCTCGACATCACCGCGCTCAACGACGTCGTCTTCGAGAAACTGGCGCGCGACCGGCTGGCCAGCGTCGCCGTCTACGTCAGCGGCCGCCATTTCGCGTCGTACTCGGCCGACGCCCTGGTGGTCGCGTCGCCGACGGGGTCGACGGCGTACAGCTTCGCGGCGGGCGGGCCGGTGGTGTCACCCGGCATCGACGCCCTGATCTTCACCCCGGTCGCCCCGCACATGGCGTTCAACCGCAGCATCCTGCTGGACGCCCGGCGGGAGCGGGTCGGCGTACTGGTGCTCGAACGGTCCGGCCGGGTGGCGGTCACAGTGGACGGTCAGCTGCGCGGCGTGCTCGAACCCGGCGACTGGGTCTCCGTGTACGCCGCGCCCCGGTCCGCCCGGCTGGCCCGGGTCGGCGAGTTCTCCTTCTTGGGCCGCGTACGCGACCGTTTCGGGCTCGCCGACGCGGCGGCGGCGTTGGCCGACGGTGAGGCGCCGGCGGTCTACCGGCCCAGCGAGCCCATCCCGCCGGACCTGCTGCATCCCGGTCCTTGGGCGAACGTTCCCTAGCCCCGGTTCCGGGGATGGTTGCGGGCGGTGCGCTCGTTGCCGCGCCGATAGTTGCCCGTCCAGCGGGCCATGGTCTCCTGCGGGTCGTCGTCCACCTCGGCCAGGAACTCCGCGGCCCGGCCGCCGCGCAAGGTGGTGGCGGCCCGGCCGTGGTGGGTGATCACCACGGTGCCGTCCGCGCGTACCAGGTAGTCGAATCCGTTAGGTGCGGGCATGTCACTCGCTTTCGGTCCGGCCGGGGCCGACGATCCCCGTCTCGTACGCGAGGATGACGGCCTGAACGCGGTCGCGTAAACCGAGTTTTCCGAGGATCCGGGCGACGTGCGTCTTCACGGTCGCCTCCGACAGGTGCAGCTGCCCGGCCAACTCGGCGTTGGTGTGGCCGTGCGCGATCAGGGTCAGCACCTCCAGCTCCCGTGGCGTCAGCGTGGCCAGGTCCCGGTGGGCGGTGGCGGCTGGGGAGTCCCGGCGGGCGAACCGGTCCACGAGGCGGCGGGTGATGCTCGGGGCGAGCAGCGCGTCGCCCGCCCGCACCAGGCGTACCGAGGCGACCAGTTGCTCCGGCGTCACGTCCTTGAGGAGGAAGCCGCTCGCCCCGGCGGCCAGCGCCGCGTACACGTACTGGTCGAGGTCGAAGGTCGTCAGGATGACCACGCGCGGCTGCTCCGGGCTGTCGCCGGTCAGGATGCGGCGGGTGGCCTCCAGCCCGTCCATCTCCGGCATCCGGATGTCCATGAGCACCACGTCCGGGCGCGTACGCCGGACGGCCTGCACCGCTTCGACGCCGTTCACCGCCTCGGCCACCACCTCGATCCCGTCGGAGGCGAGGATCATCCGGAACCCGGCGCGTACCAGTGCTTGATCGTCGGCGATGACGACGCGGGGGGCGCTCATGGCGTACTCATGGGAATGACGGCGGTGACCCGCCACCCGTCGCCGGTGAGCAGCGGTCCGGTCCGGAGGGTTCCGCCGTAGACCGCGAGGCGTTCGCGGAGGCCGAGCAGGCCGCGGCCGGAGCCGCCGTCGCCCGATGCCCGGCCGCCGGTGTCGGTGACCTCGATGCTGAGCTCCTCTTCTCCATAGTGGACCGAGACGGTGGCCGCGCCGCCCGCGGCGTGCTTGACCGCGTTGGTCAGCGCCTCCTGCACCACCCGGTACGCCGCGAGCGCCTCGCCGCTGGCGACGGCGCGCGCCGTGCCGGTGACCGAGAGGGCGACCGGCATCCCGGTGTCCCGGACCCGGCCGACCAAGGTCTCCAACTGGTCGAGACCGGGCTGCGGGGCGAGGTCGGGCGCCTCGCCGGAGGCCGGCGCGAGCAGCCCCATGACGTGCCGCAACTCCGCCATCGCGGTACGCCCGGCGCCCTCGACCGCCAGCAGCGCCTGCCGGGACTGCGCCGGCGAGATGTCGAGGGTACGCCGGGCCGCCCCGGCCTGGATGACCATGACGCTGACGTTGTGGGTGACCACGTCGTGCAGTTCCCGGGCGATCCGGGACCGCTCCGACTCGACTGCCCGGCGCAGTGCGGTCGCCCGTTCCTCGTCGGCGGCGGCGAGTCGGCGCCGGCTCTCGTCGCTCTGGGCTCGCCAGAGTCGCAGGGCGAGCCCCGCGAGCACCAGCATCGCCAGAACGACGATGCCGACGTATTGATCCGGCACGGACGGCATGCCTTGGCTGGTGGAGCGCCAGGTCAGGAAGGCCAGCACGCCGACGCTGGCGAACGTCGGCACCCGGTAGCGGCTGTACGCGGCCGCGCTGTAGGCCGCGATGACGCAGCCGTAGTAGCAGACCCGGGGGACGTAGTCGATGACCGGGATGGTCAGCGCGGCGATGATCCAGAGCACGGCCAGCGGGTACCGCCGCCGCTGCGTCAGGATGACGCAGGCCAGCAGGGTGACGAAGATCAGGCCGCCCCGGTTCGGGCCCTCCTCGCGAAGGTGCATCACGCCGTCCACGCCGAGGAAGGTCGGCTCGTCGGAGACCTTGTCGAAGACGTAGTCCAGCCCGCCGAACGCGCAGACCAGCGCGAGCGCGATGTCGAAGAGCTGGTTGCGCGCCGTCATCGGCCACGCCGGCCCGCTGGGCCGCAGCAGGGCGCGTACGCGCTCCATCAGCTCACGCTCCGGGGGTTCCGCCACGCGGCCATTATCCGTGCTGGTCCCGGCGCTGCCATCAGCCCGGGGACTACGCCGCGAGGATGACCCCCGCCCAGCGGCGTACGCGATATCGCTCCACACGCGGACGCGGGCCGGCCTGTCCGGTTCCTACCGTGACGTCACTTGATCTCGATATGAGGGAGCACACCATGGCTGTGATCGAACTGCGCGGCGTCAGCCGCCGGTACGACCAGGGACCGCCCGCGCTCGACGACGTGACGCTGACCGTCGAGCCGGGGGAGGCGGTCGCCATCCTCGGCCCGTCCGGCAGTGGCAAGTCGACGATGCTGAACCTGATCGCCGGGCTCGACCGGCCCGACGCTGGGACGGTGTCGGTCGCCGACGTCCGGCTCGACAAACTGGGCGAGGCGGCTACGGCTCGGTATCGGCGCGCGCATGTCGGGATGATCTTCCAGTTCTTCAACCTGCTCGACGACCTGACCGTCGCCGACAATGTCGTCCTGCCCGCACAGCTGGCCGGGATGGGCCGGTCGGAGGCCCGCAAGCGGGCGGCCACCCTGTTGGAGGCGCTCGGCATCGGCCGCCACGCGGGGGCGTACCCGGGACGGCTGTCGGGCGGCCAGCGCCAGCGGGTGGCGGTCGCCCGCGCGCTGATGAACAAGCCGACGCTGCTGCTCGCCGACGAGCCGACCGGCGCGCTCGACAGCGCCTCCGGCGACGACGTACGCAAGCTGCTCACCGAGCTGAACGGGGAGGGGCAGACCCTCGTCCTCGTCACCCACGACGAGTCACTGGCCGCCGCGTGCGCCACGCGTACGGTCCGGTTGGTCGACGGGCGGATCGACTCCGACACCCGCACCCGGATGGGAGCCGCGCGGTGAGCGGACTCAGCAAGGTCGTGCGCTCAGGAGTGGGCCGCCGCCGGGTGCAGACGGTCGTCGTCGGGCTGGCCACGTTCATGGCGGTCGCGGCGGCGGTGCTGGCCGGGTCGCTGCTCGTGGCGTCGACCGCCCCGTTCGACCGGGGGTTCGCCGAGCAGCACGGCGCGCATCTGAGCGCCCTCTTCGACGGGTCCAAGGCGACCGAGGCCCAGGCGGCGGCCACGGCGAGCGCGTCCGGCGTCGCCGAAAGCTCCGGACCCTTCCAGATCATGACCCAGACCCCGACGCTGGACCAAGGCGGCGGTGGCGGTCCTGAGCTGCAGCCGTTGACGATCGCCGGGCGGGCCCAGCCGAGCTCGGGCGTGGACAAGGTGTCGCTCAGCGAGGGGCACTGGCCCACCTCGGCCAGCGAGATCGTCCTCACCGACCAGATCCCGCTCGACTCGAAGTTGATCTTCGAAGACCTGCCCGGCAGCCCGTCCTTCACCGTCGTCGGGTACGCCCGGTCGGTCAGCCAGACCGCCGACGCGTGGGTGCTGCCGGCCGCGATCGCCTCGCTGACCCCCGCCGGGGCGAAGCCGGAATACCAGATGCTCTACCGGTTCACGACGGCCGTCACGGCGTCCGACATGGACACCGCGAAGGCGGCGATCGCCGCGGCCGCGCCGAGCGAATCGCTGCTCGGCAGCCAGTCCTGGCTGACCGTCAAGGAGGGGGCCGACCGCACCGCCGCGTTGTTCGTGCCCTTCCTGATCGCCTTCGGGCTCCTCGGGCTGATCATGGCGATCCTGAGCGTCGGCGGCGTGGTCGCCGGGGCGGTGAGTGCGGCGACCTTCCGGATCGGGGTGCTCAAGGCCATCGGCTTCACCCCGGCCCAAGTCGTCCGGGCGTACGTGTTGCAGGCGCTCATTCCGGCCGCGGTCGGCGTCGTCCTCGGCGTCGTCGCGGGCAACCTGCTGGCCATCCCGGTGCTCGCCGAGTCGGACGAGGTCTACGAGACCGCCCCGTCGGCGGTGCAGCCCTGGGTCGACGTCCTGGTGGTGGTCGCGGCGCTCGTCATCGTGGCGTTGACCGCGCTGATCGCCGCGGCGAAGGCCGGGCGGCTGCGTACCGTGGACGCGCTCGCGGTCGGGCGAGCACCGGCTGCCGGCCGCGGCCGGTTCGCCGCCTCGATCGCATCCCGGCTGCCGCTGCCGCGTCCGGTCAGCCTCGGGCTGGCCCAGCCGTTCGCCCGGCCCGCCCGGATGGCGGCGATGCTCGCGACGGTGATCTTCGGGGCGGCGTCGGTCGCGCTGGCCATCGGCCTGACCGCGTCGCTCACCCTGGTCGAGACCGCTCGCTCGCACGACAAGGCCCAGATCCTCGTGGGGCCGTTCCGGATGGGACCGCCCGACGGCGGGGAGATATCCGGCCCGCCGCCGACCAACCAGGGGCCGCCCCCCGGCCCGTTCGACGCCGGCGGCGCCGATCCCGCCGCGGTGACCTCGGCGATCAACGGAGTGACCGGCACCAAGGAGAGCTACGGCTTGCTGACCGCGCCCGCGACCGTCGCCGGCATCACCGCGGAGGTCGACGTGCTCGCGTACCGGGGTGATCCGCGGTGGGCCGGCTTCGAGATGACCGAGGGCCGCTGGTACGCGGGCGCCGGCGAGGTGATCCTGCCGACGCCGATGCTGACGGCGACCGGGGCGAAGATCGGCGACACGATCACGTTGACGGTGAACAACTTCCACATCCCCGTACGCGTCGTCGGCGAGATCTTCTCGACGCAGAACAACGGGATGCAGATCTTCACCGACATCGCCACCCTCACGGCGGTCATGCCGCAGGTGACTCCGTCGGAGTACTACGTCGGTCTCACCGAGGGCACCGACGTGACCGCGTACGCCAATTCGCTGGAGACAGCGATGAAGCCGTTCAACTTCCACGCCAACGTCAACCCGGGCGGCAACAGCAGTACGCTCGCCGCCCTCAACGCCCTGACCGCGCTGCTGACCGTGATGCTCGTCGCCGTGGCCGCGCTCGGCGTGCTCAACGCGGTCGTCCTGCAGACCCGGGAACGCGTACGCGAACTCGGGGTGCACAAGGCGATCGGGATGACCCCGAAGCAGGCCGTCACGGTGGTGCTCGCCTCGGTCGTCGTGATCGGGCTCGTCGGCGGCATCGCCGGGGTGCCCGCCGGAATGGCGTTGCACGGCGTGATGGTGCCCGCGATGGGCGACAGCGCGGGCGTACGCCTCCCTCCGGCGCTGCTCGACGTCTATCAGCCCTGGCTGATGGGGCTGCTGGCGCTGGGCGGTCTGGTCATCGCGATCGTCGGTGCGCTGCTGCCGGCCGGGTGGGCGGCGCGGATCCGGACCGCGACCGCTTTGCGTACCGAGTAGCCGTTCGCTTCGGGGGTGCGCTGGATCAGGGTTCCGGGTCGAATCATGAAGCAAGATTCGACCCGGAACCCAGATACAGCGGGGCAGCCGTTGATACACAAA